>NZ_SMNY01000059.1:0-15370 GCF_004353535.1 Cupriavidus sp. L7L | reverse complement strand
ACGAGATTCGGGGGGCATACGTGCTCGCCAAGAAAGCTCGCCCGAAGACACCGGTCACACTCAATCAGATGATTCGGTTGGTTGCTTCCCTTGGTGGGTTCCTTGGGCGGAAGAGCGATGGCGAGCCCGGCGCTAAGACAATCTGGATCGGCATGCAGCGAACCATGGACGCCGCGCTCACCATTCAAGCACTACGGGAAGAGTCCTGACTTCCGTATAAGGAAATGCGTTGAGGCAGCCTGCGCCGGAATTGGTGCGATTTGACATAACACCCGATCTAGCTCACTTCGCTGCCGCGGACGGACTTCGGCTGTCCCTTCCTCACGCCGCCATGACGGATTGCCAAAGCACCATGGTGCCAACGTTCACGCTGACCGTGCCCCAGAACGTCACCTGAAACGCCCGCTTCCGGTTCTTGTGTCGGAGCAGGTGCTGGGCGGCAAGCGCGCCCGGCCAACCGCCGCAGAGCGCGAGGAGGTGCAGGGTGGTCTCAGGCGTGCGCCACTTATTCCGGGCGGACCGCGTCTTGTCGTCTGCATAAGCGAAGAACGTGATGAGGCTGGCCAGGAGGCTGACCATGCCGGCCTGGCGCGGGAAATAACCCACCAGGGCGCCGCCGGCGATGAGCCCCAAGGCCGCCAGACCGGCGAAGACCGGCCAAGGGCTCGCGTCGGACCGCGCCTTCGGTGCCCCGACGATGGCAACGTTCAAGGCTTGTATCCGGCCATCCCGCCCTTTGCCGAGCTCGAAACTCACGCGGTCGCCAGGCGTCGGCGTCACGGCTCGCGTTTGCAGGGCGGTGATGTGAAAGAACACATCTTTCGTGTCCGCATGAACGTCGATGAAGCCCAAGCCCTTGTCTGCATGCCACGTCTTGACCCGACCTGCTTTTCTCATGGTTTTCGCCTGGTGTTGCGCGAAGGATCCAGTTTAAGGGATGCCGTCAACCGAGACTATAGCGAAATCCGTGAAGTAACCAGGGTATAAGCCGGCTGCTCGGCCACCCGTGGTCGGTCGGGTGTTGGCCTGTTGCAACCCGTTGTGCGTATCAGATCGGGTAGATTTGCCGACGGCGGGATGCCGCGGCAACGAGATGAAGAACAACAACAGGTAGAGAAATGGGTCGCAGAAGGAAGGAGCCGGCGCTTAGCGAAATATTGATCGATGCGCCATGGTGGGTATCTGCAGCGCTGGCCGCGGGTGCCTACATTGTGTTGCGCGGGATCGTGCCAGCGCTATTCGCGTCGAGTCCGTTGTTAGCGGGTATTTCTGTGTTAAGTCGGTCGTTAGCGTGGGTTCCCTCCGCCATGTTCGGCATCCTGGGTGTGCTGTCATACATCCGTGCGCGGGGTAGGGCGGGAGCTAGGCAGCAAGAAATCCCGGTGAGGGCTCGGCGCTCTCACACGAGCCGACCGTCGTCGCCGCGGATGTCACCCCGCTCCCCCGGTGAATCCGCCGGGCGAAGGGAGGACGTTGGCCCGCCGTCGCAGACAGCCCCCGTACCGGAGAAGCCCGAAATCAATAGCTGGACGCTGGATGCCCTCAAGCAGCTAGAGTGGACGCGATTTGAGATGCTTTGTGTCGGGTACTATGAGGCGATGGGATTCACGGTCAAGACCGTCCCCCATGGGCCCGATGGCGGCATCGATGCCACATGAAGGGGCACGCCAGTCGATAGAAATGTCGGCTTTTGCAAGGGATCTCGATTCGAATCGCGTTATTATTTTAATGAAAGTCAGAGTAAAAAAGTACGCAATTGCGCTTTTCTACCTGTCTCCTACGCTCACCCCAACGCTCGAATGTATGGAGCAGCTTCGAGCACAAGCCTGTAATAAGAATGAAACACCTGGGGAGCGCGAGCGATGATACTAGGCACATCAGCCGGAAATATGTCCTGCGCACAATCGCGGCGTTCATCGCAAGATTTACCACACTCGCTCAAAAGCACGAACTCGGATTCAATCCACATTCTTATTGTCGAAGAGGTAAGAATTTGCCTAGAAAGTCTAGCCACCGCGTTGGGAACAGTCTGTGGTTTGTCAATGCTCGGTGGGGCTTGCGACGCTGTAAAGGCGCGCGCTGATATCGCTAAAAGACATCCAGCGGTAGTTCTTGTCGACATGGGTTTTCCCGACGCCCTCGAACTGATCCGAGAACTACGCCGCGATGCCGTTGATTCTCACGTAATAGCATTCGCTGTACGCGATTCCCCGATTGATATCATCGCCTGCGCCGAAGCAGGCGCTGCCGGTTACGCAACGGTTGATGCCTCAATCGACCAGCTTGTCGAAAGCATCTTCCAAGTGGTCTCAGGAAAGCTTGAGTGCCCTCCGAATGTCGCTTTCGATTCGTTCCGACGCATTGGTACACCCGACTCAGACCGTCGATATTCGGCTGGACCGATGTTGACCGAGAGGGAGTTGCAGGTGTTGCACCTGTTGAGCAACCGTCTCTCGAATAAAGAAATCGCACGAGCACTGAATATTGCCGTATCCACAGTGAAGAATCACGTTCATCACGTTCTGGAGAAGATGGACGCGCCTTCACGTGCCTTCGCGGCGCGAAATGCCAATCGCTTACTTATTACGCCCAACACACACTCACCTGGTCACCATGATCTAGATCCTGCTGGATCATGACTAGATCCACGGCGGCATCTTCATAGATCTCCACGGTGGATTTACTTCGTAGAGATATGTCCGAAACTTGATCATTGCGTTCATCAGTCTCGCAACCGGCCATTCTTCAATGCCGAACAGAGATCCAGCGAGCTATGCCAGTCGTTGAGCGAGAAGCACCACGGGAGTCACTACCGGGTGACGACATCGTTTTGAGGCTTTCGCCCGGACTGGGGTAGGGACGCCGCAGAGGTGAAGGCATGGTCAAGGCGAGGGTCGCAAATGCGTGGCAGTTGCGGAGTGCTCAATCAGGAGGAGTAATGAATCATGGCTGGAAACCAAACTCACAGGATTTGCAATCTGCTCCCGTCCAAACAGACTGAAAATGATTGGCGTCTCCAGGATGCTCTCGCGGCCGGCGCGCTGGAAGCAGTTGCAGCGCTGCCGCCAAGCTGTGATCTCCGGGAGCCTTGGTGGACGATAGGAGACCAAGGTAACACCGGATCGTGCGTTGGATGGGCTTCAACTGACGGAGTCATGCGCTACCACCTCGTCAAGGCACAGAAGCTAGGGCAGACCGATCGCCTTTCGCCGCGGTACACCTGGATGGCATCGAAAGAGATCGATGAATTCGTTTCGCGACCCGAAACATTCATTGAGACTTCCGGTACAAGTCTAAAAGCGGCAATGGATATTTGCCGAAAGTACGGCGTTGTACTCGATGAACTGCTACCTTTCCACCTCGATATGCTCATGTATCGGGGCACGGAAAAAGAGTTCTATGCAGCAGCGGCGCTGCGAAGGGCGGCTGCATATTTTAATTTGGGTAAAAATCTGAATCAGTGGCGCACATGGCTCGTCTCGAACGGGCCGATTCTGGCTGGTCTTGCCGTCGATGCAACATGGGATAGCGCCCTTGACACGAATGGACTGCTTGACCAATTTCAACCAGATACTGTCCGCGGTGGACATGCAGTATGCATTGTCGGTTACACATCCGACAATCGATTCATTATTCGAAATAGCTGGGGTACCACCACGTGGGGCGATAAAGGTTTTGGATATGCCAGCGAAGCATACATTAATGCGGCATTCTTCAATGAAAGCTACGGAGCGACACTTTAGGGTTCGCTAGTGTGCCGGTCGATTTGCTAGTCGACCGGCACACCGTTTCGCGTTCGGCAGCCGCGCAAGTGCGACCCACAGCTACGGCTGATTTAGGAGAAACCCACACATGAGTCAGCGTTGGCACAATGATTGGGTTCCACTTCCCGGCCAAGCGGTGTTCGACCGCGACAAGCAACACGTCGCCGCGGTCTCCCGGGCACCGGGCAACCTGGACCTGTTCGTCATCGGCTTCGACAACCGCGTCTATTCCACGTTCTGGCCCAATGCCGCCGGCCACTGGAACGGCGAGTGGTTCCCGCTACCCGGGCAGCATGTGTTCGACCACCAGAAGCAGCAGATCGCCGCGGTCTCCCGGGCACCGGGCAACCTGGACCTGTTCGTCATCGGCTTCGACAACCGCGTCTATTCCACGTTCTGGAACGATCAGGTCGGCTGGAACCCCGACTGGTTCCCGCTGCCCGGGCAGCATGTGTTCGACCACCAGAAGCAGCAGATCGCCGCGGTCTCCCGGGCACCGGGCAACCTGGATCTGTTCGTCATCGGCTTCGACAACCGCGTCTATTCCACGTTCTGGAACGATCAGGTCGGCTGGAACCCCGACTGGTTCCCGCTGCCCGGGCAGCATGTGTTCGACCACCAGAAGCAGCAGATCGCCGCGGTCTCCCGGGCACCGGGCAACCTGGATCTGTTCGTCATCGGCTTCGACAACCGCGTCTATTCCACGTTCTGGCCCAATGCCGCCGGCCACTGGAACGGCGAGTGGTTCCCGCTACCCGGGCAGCATGTGTTCGACCACCAGAAGCAGCAGATCGCCGCGGTCTCCCGGGCACCGGGCAACCTGGACCTGTTCGTCATCGGCTTCGACAACCGCGTCTATTCCACGTTCTGGAACGATCGGGTCGGCTGGAACCCCGACTGGTTCCCGCTGCCCGGGCAGCATGTGTTCGACCACCAGAAGCAGCAGATCGCCGCGGTCTCCCGGGCACCGGGCAACCTGGATCTGTTCGTCATCGGCTTCGACAACCGCGTCTATTCCACGTTCTGGCCCAATGCCGCCGGCCACTGGAACAGCGAGTGGTTCCCGCTACCCGGGCAGCATGTGTTCGACCACCAGAAGCAGCAGATCGCCGCCGTCTCGCGCGCGCACGACAACCTCGATCTGTTCGTCATCGGCTTCGACAACCACATCTGGTCGAGTTTCTGGGGACAGCACCCGAACGATCGGCCATGGTCGGTTATCCTCTGCCGCTTCAAGGGCGACCCGGCGGACGCCAGTCGTGAAGGCTTCGCGGAGCGCTTCTTCCACGAAGCCTTCACACCGGGCACTGGAGGTCTGATCGAGTACTGGCACGAGGTGTCGCACGGCGGCGTCGACGTCACCGGCAGCCGCGTCTTCGGTTGGGTCGAAACCGACATTCGCAGGATCGACGCCGGAGGAATCGGCCGTGCGGCACTAATCGATGCCGGGATTCGTGCCGCACAAGCGCGTGGCGACGATCCGCTCACCGGCTTCCACAGCCAGATTGTGGTGTATACGCGCAACTGGGCGAAGGACGGCGCGCCGCCGGGAGCCGACTGGCGCAATCCGGAATGGGCGCCGTTCTGGATTGACGGCAGCGCGGATGGACGCGGACGGGTGTGCCTGACGCCGCCGTTCGACGGCAACATCACAGCGCACGAGATGGGGCACGGTTTCGGGATGCACCACGACGTCGGGCCCGGTCTCACGACCGCGTCCGACTACTCGGACCCGGCGTGCATCCTGAGCCAGAACGGCGCGTTCATCCAGCCGCGCTGGAACGTCGCGTTCGGCCCCGCCGTCTGCCTGCCTCACATGGTGCAGAAGAACTGGCTGCCGCCGGGACGACTCTTCATCGACGATGGCAACTGGATGCGCGCAGGTATCACGCTGCCGCTAGCGCCGATCTCACGTCCCGGCGCCCGCGCTAATCTCGGCATCAAGCTGAGGAACGTTCGCGCGAACCCGGCATGGGACTACTACCTCGAGTACTGTCTTCCCGAGGGGTGGAATCGCGGCGTTCCGGGGGGGCCGTATCTGCTGATCCGCCGGATGGTCAACATTCCCGGGGCGGGGGAGCGTCCGGCGTATTTGATGGCGCTCCCATTCACTCAGCTCGTGGGACAGGGAGTCACGGGTGTGGAGCCATCGGGGAATGTCCGGTTCACGGCCGAAGTGACGAACCTGGCCGGGCCGATCATCCGCGTAACCGCCGAGGCGCTCTGACCGGCCGACTGAAGCCGAACCAGGCGCTGCAGCAGACGGGGAGGCACGGTAGGTTGCTGGGACTTCACAGCTCGCCGGGTGCCGACCCGCTGCTGAGCTGTGTCGTTAGGCCGCACACGCACACTTCGCAACCGTCATCAATCTCTAAGGAAAGCGCACTGTGGCCAAGTACCTGATCTCCTTCCCCAGCGCGGCGATGGTCGTGCCCGACGGCGAGGGGGAGCCGGTGGGCCGCGACGCGCACGCTGTGATCGATGAGGCGGAGGCCTCCGGCGTTTACGTCTTCGGCGGCTGCATCGACGAAGACGTGCCGCCCGTGCTCGTCTCGGCCGACGGTTTGGTCGCCGAGGGCGGCTACCCGTGGGCGCCCCGCTTGACGGCGGCTTCACCGTGCTCGAACTGCCCTCGCGCGAGGAGGCCGTCGCGTGGGCCGCGCGCATTGCGAAGGCCTGCCGGTGCGAGCAAGAGCTACGCGTCTTCGGATGGCGCAGGAAGTGCAGCCTAACAATTCATTCAAACCGACGCCGCTCCGCGGCGCGGCTTAATTCAGGCGTTAGCGTCAGCTTTTCTCAAGCGTCAATGACCGCATTGGGTCGAGGCCGTGTGGAAACGCCTCTCGAGCCGCACAACGCGCCCGGGTTAGCATCTCATCCGCGGCCAGCGCTTTGACCGCAGTCGCGAACTCTCGCATCTGGGTGCCAGGGTCCGGTCGGCCAGCCTCAATCAGGCGCAGAACGTCATTCACAGACTTCTGAATCCAGTGTCGCCAGATGATCCGTGGCGGCGCATAAAGCGTAACGCAGAAAGCAAGCAGCTTCCCCCGAGGCAATAATGCAAATGCCTATCATTACAGTCCGCTGCTAGCGTTAGCAAAATCCGGGAGGCATGGAGTTCCCCGTCTCCCTGCCAATTATCGCGGTAGAGAAAGGCATGCTGTCACGTTAAGGGGGGTTAATCCGTTGCCGCGGAAACTAATTGCCGTCACTGGCAATGCCGGGCGAGCTAAGGCAGCTCACCTGAGCTAGACATGCTCACGGCGACTGGCGGGGCCGCATTGACATAACGCCCGTTCTGTCACTCGGATTGACTGTCCCAAAAGCTTACTGCCGTAGCAGCGTCCTTTCCTTTGTTGAGGCGAACGACCTATGGGCCACCTGGGAAAGATCTAACAGGTTGAGCTAGCAAGTGAGGCTTGCAAGCCCGCCTCAAGTCCCCATGAGAAATTCTGATCGTTGACGCCCACCCTGCTATATGCAACAGAGGTGCCGAAGCATCGCCTATATAAGAGTTATGGGATCGGTCATGGAAATAGATATTGTTTAAATCTGATATTAGTTATTATTCATTCGACTATCCTCCTCCTTTTGGAGGATATTGCATTCCTCATTGCACCTTCTATGCTCTTGGAGCAATGTTCGACTGCTGCAACCATGGGGAATGATATGGATTACCTGGCCTTATTGCGCGTGGTCGCATCCGGCGGCGCGCCCGTTCAGCAATCCGTTGAACAATCTTTCCCATCGCAGGAACTGCGCTTCGTGCTTGAATACTCTGCGAAGCCAGACATCGAGGCGCAGGCGGAAGAAGTCCGAAAGTACGTGGGCAATAATTTCTGCCTGCAACCCTTGGGAAACGCTGGTGCGCTTGACCGCTTTCTCGCGCTGCGGTTTCCAGGCGTCGAGCGCACGCTTCCACCGCGCGAACTGTTTGCGATGGCCTATGCACTGGCAGACGCGCTAGGTCTTGAATCGGTCGAGCCGGAACTGGGTACCGATGTTTATGCCGACCCCAAGGAGGAAACCGGGGATCCCGCGATCGAGGCTGCTGCAGTCGCCGGACTTTGCTGGGTGAACGGCACACCACCTGCCAATCGGCTCTGGGCTTTGGACAAGACTGGCGTAACCGCAGCGTGGCCACAGACCAAAGGCGCTGGCATTCTCATCGCGCACGCCGACACAGGGATCGCTGCTCATGATGAACTCGATTCCGCGCATCTTGACATGGGCAAGGCCTTCGATATTCTGGATGGGGATAGCAATCCGGAAGATCCGCTATCTACAGGTTCCGCCAACCCTGGCCATGGCACGGGCACCCTAAGCGTCATACTAGGCAGGACAACTTCGGCCATGAGCGGTGTGGCACCTGACGCCACGGCGGTCCCGATCCGTTGTATTGAAGACGTCAAGGTTTTCAATCCCGCACCAGTTGCCGCAGCGATCGCGCACGCCACGCAGGTTGGCTGTCACGTTATTTCAATGAGCCTCGGCGGTGTGCCAAGCCACGCATTGCATGCAGCAGTGCGCGAAGCGGTTGCCTCCGACATGATCGTCATTGCGGCCGCAGGCAATTGCGTGCGTACGGTCGTTTGGCCTGCGCGCTATGACGAAGTGATCGCGGTGGCAGGTATCAATATAGAGGACCGCCCGTGGAAGGGTAGTTGCCGGGGCGATGCTGTCGATATTTCTGGCCCAGCGGAATTCGTCTGGCGTGCGCAGCGGAATTCGCCCGCAGACCCGACGTCCAAAATCGGCGCAGGCCAGGGCACTTCCTTTGCGGCGGCGCTCCTTGCCGGCGTTGCCGCCCTCTGGCTTTCACATCACGGTCGAGACGCAGTCATCTGCGAGGCTAGGGCGAGAGGCGTTAGCGTACAGCGGCTCTTCCGGGCGGCGCTGCGAGCAACAGCGCGTCAGCCGCAAGAATGGGATGCGGACAATTTTGGGCCAGGTGTCGTTGATGCCCCGGCCCTCGTCGCGCTTCAGCTCTCGAACATTCCTACCGCTTCTCCGGAATCAACGGCGGTGCCCGCGGCATCGGTCAAAGGCCTACTCGAGGAGGCGTTCGGGGCAGCCGTGGAGGATGCTACATTCTCTTGGCCACGGTATGAGATGGAAGTCGCCGCGATTGCCTTGTCCCAGGCTAAATTCGGCGCAAGCATTTCGGAACTCAAGCGAGAGTCCAAAACGCTCGAAACGCGGCCATCGCCGCAACTGAGCGTCGCCGCAAAGCAGTCCGCGGACGCTCGGTTGCAAAATTTTGCCGAAAGGAGCGGGTCCAGCAGCGTCTCCAAACCGCTTGCGCTCACACCCATTCAGGCAAAACTCGAGCGCATCCGCATTGCTATTCCGCAATCCATCGTAGTTGAAAATGCAGGCGCATTTGACTTTGAGGCAACTCGCCAGAACCTGGCAGGTCTTGGCAAGGTCGCTCAGCTGGACCGCGCCGCGACCACGGTAGACAGCATCAAGGGACTTGGGTTACACGGCCGCAACGAATTGATGGGGTCAGTTGAAGTAGCCATAGACCAGATTGCGCAAGGCAAGAACTTCACCCACGAAGGCCTGCTTGGGCTTGAAGCACTAGTGCGGCTCACCGGCCGCCCAGCATTGCGGGTACGAAGCAATACAGTCGACTTGAAGGATCCGCAAGCCAAAGAGTGGGAAAGCAAGCTCTTCTTTGCAATGCAAAGGGGTCAGTTGGGGCAATGTCTGGCTGCCATCGGTCGGATTGACATCGGCGGTGTGCACGTCGGAACGGGCTTTGTGGTCGGCGAGGATATTGTCCTCACTAATCGTCATGTACTCCAGGCGTTCGCCGCGCCCATCCCGCGACGCAATAACCCTCAACAATGGGTTATGACCGCCGACAACGTGACCATCGATTTTTCGGACGAACCCAGTTCTCTCACCACCAAGACGCGATTCCAAGTGTTATCAGTAATTGGCGCAGGTCCTGACGAGATTCGAGACGACGCAGTGAACTTCGCTTGTCTTGATGCAGCGCTACTGCAAGTAAAGACAGTCAACGACGAGGGTGGGGAACTGCCCGCGCCGCTAAGCCTATTGGAAAAATCTACCCTGAGCGATCTTCACCGACCGGTCTTCGTCGTAGGTTATCCAGCGGAGCCCAGCGCATTGCCTCGGGACGCGGCAGGAGAAATTGATGTCCTGATCGCTGGTCGGCTATTGGAATTGTTCGGCGCCGAGTATGGCACCAAGTATTTGTCGCCTGGTGAGGTAATTTTGAAGGAGAAGCAATCCGCAAGGGATCCCCATGGATGGGTGTTTGCCCATGATTCAACTACGCTTCCGGGTTCCTCTGGCTCTGCAGCGGTGAGCCACCTAGATCCAACAGGCGTCGTTGGCTTGCATTTCGGCGGACAATGGATGCGTGAGAATTATGCCCATGCTCTAAGCGCAATCAAGATCCAGGGAGGGTTCCTCGTCAATGGTCAACTACGTTGGCGCCCATAGCAATGGCTTAGCCCTCCAACGAAATACTGCTGCGACTCGGCAACGCAATCAACATCTCGCGGCCGAAGTTCGCCGAGATCTATGACCCGCTTGCGAGGGAGCATGGAGGTGATTTGCTGCTAGTGTTACAACTCTTCGCAAAAGAAGATGAAGCACCATATTTCGCCGCGCTGGAACAAGCTCGCGACAAAGGCTGGCTCGCCGAACTGATGCTGAACCTGATCGCTGCAAAGGCTATGGCGGGCTTCGAGGCAAGTGCCCAGTCAGAGCTGCCAATTCATCAGGATATGCAAGGGATTGTCCGACCTTTGCTCGGCTATATACCAGTCAGCGGCCTTCACGCTGGCGTCCTGACTGCGATGCGTCGAGTTTGCCGGATTGCGATCACCACGGGCAGTGGCTATAGCACGGGTTCTGGCTTTCTCGTAGGCCCGCAAGCCGTCATCACAGCCTGGCACGTCGTTCGGCCCCTACTGGATCAAAAGAACGAACCCGTGCTCGGATCCTGCAAGAATATCAGCATCGAGTTTGATGAACTGGATGGCGCAAGCGGGGGTACTAGGGTGGGTGTAGTCGAGTCCTGGCTCATCGATGCCAGACCTTATCACCCTAGCGAGCATCCGCCGGCGCAGATTCCGGATTTCACGGGCCCCGACCCTGGTGACTTCGACAAGTATCTGGATTTTGCGGTAATTCGACTAGCGATTCCAGTCGGGCGCGAGCGGGGATTCTATCGCCTAGACCAGGGTCGCAGGCCCAGCCTCGCAGCAGCAAACGCGCAGATCACCCTGTTCCAGCATCCGGAAGGCGCACATATGCACGTCGCCGTTGGCGCGAATCGAGCTCTCTGGCCCCCCGTATTCGAAACGAGACTTCACCATGACGCCAACTCGAACCCAGGCACATCAGGAGGGCTTGTCGCCGATTGCAATTTCGAACCGATTGCGATACACCAGTGTGGCTTTCACAATGCCGCTGGAAACACGTTCATAAACGGCGCCATTCCGACTGCTTGTATCGCGAAGATTGCGAAATCCTTTGACAACGTAGTGGGACCCGATCCACTGTGGCAGATCACGGCGACGGGCGAACCGGTAATCGGACGAGAGAAGTTCCAGGCGGCTGTCATGCAGTGTCTTTCTGGAGACAGGCGCATCCTGGTCGTTAATGGCGAGCCCAAAACAGGAAGAAGCTTCAGCATCAAACTGCTGCGAGCACTGCTGGGGGTTGCCGAGCATGCAGTGGTGGAATTCCCAGCCGCCGATTTGTCTGCTACGCCGGAGAAACTTGCCGTCCAGTTGCTGGAGAAATTTGAGATGCCGGCCGGTGCCAATCAACCGCTGCCATCAAGCGGCGAAGCGGATACCGCGCGTGAAGCATGGATTCGCGATATCCTTTATCCCGCCTTTGCACAGCGGCTGCGTGCTGGTTCGGGGGGGCGTATCACCTGGCTAGTCATCGACGATCTCGATGTCAATGCCATCCCTAATACCGCGTCTCGCCATTTGCTCGAAAGGCTCTACCAGGAGATCGCGTCTTTCCCAAATTTGCGCATCGTATTGATCGGTCTTGGTGGAGTTGTCCCCGGCGCTGCCCCGAATCACGTTATTCGAGATGAAACGCAGCCTTTCACAATTGATGACATCCAGAAGTATATCGATAGGTATCTTGCGCACACCAACGAGACTCGCTCGAACAAAGAGGTGAAGACGCTGGCGAGTTTCGTGATGCAAGCCGCTACGTTCCTACCCGGTTCCAGAATGTCAGCCATGGCACAACTGGTCTCGGCCCCACTTCTGGCTGCAATCCAAGAAGGGAGGGGGACATGACACCAAGCGATTCCAAAGACGAGATAGAACACGAGCGACTTGCGCAAGTCGCGCGTTCGCGGATCGCTCTCTTGGGAGCCTTTGACCCTCGAGCCTTGTTCGGGTCTATTCTAGGCTCCGATAGCACGGATCTGGAGACAATGCGTGCTGTCCTCAGGAAGCTTGCCTCAGATTGTGCGGAAATACCCGACGGCGAAGGCTTTAAGTGGCGCATGAACCCTGATGCGCGACGTATGACACTCGCACAACTACGAGCCTCCGGTCAGCTCAGCGAAGCCGCACATCTCGCAGCTCCAGAGCCGAGTGATGCATTCGGCACATATCTCGTCGCAAGTATCCTGGGGCAGCCTGTCGATCTGAATCGCCTATCGACCGAGGCGTTGGATGACTTCTACACGGCGGTTCAGTTCACCGCGCCGCTGTTGTCTCAGGCACCTTCACCTGACGAGATAGAGATGGTACTCGCACGCCGCGAGTTGGTCACCGCGCTGGACATTGCGTTGCCAACGAGGCTATTTGGCAGAGCCACGGAGCTCAAACGGTTAGAGCGCTATGCGCACCGAATTCAAGGCCAGCAAGATGAACCCGCCCCTCAAAGGCCCATGCGGCTAACCGGGATAGGTGGCTCGGGGAAGTCTGCACTGCTTGCAGCATTCACGCGCAAGCAAATCAACCAGGGCTGGGGGATGCTCCCCATCGTTTGGCTCGACTTCGATCGCGCCGCACTTGCCAGCGCCGACGTAAACGTTCTGCTACCAGAGTTCAGCCGACAGCTCGCTCTGCACTGCCCCGAGCTCTCCGGGCGGCTCAAGAGATTCCGGCACAGCTTGCGTGAAACCTTCACAGAATTCCAGGAGGTATCTTCCACACCAAACTTCGAGGCCGCCGCGACTTTCGACAGCCAGATCTGGTCGATTTGGCGCAGCGCGTTGGGCGATGCACTTCCTATTCGCCGGCCCGTTGTTCTCATTCTCGACACGTTTGAGGAGATATTGCTGCGGGGAACCAGCGAAATGGGGTACATCTATCGCTGGCTCCAGAGCCTGAATGAGGAGGGTCAGCTCTATGGAATACGTACGATCCTCAGCGGGAGGGCTGTTTCGGACGAAGTCGATCCGACGGCGGCAGATCCAAACACCGATGACATCGTGCTGCAAGATATTCCGGCTAGCCAAGCGACACGCTACCTGCAGCGATTATTGGTAGATGCCGGACGTGATCCCGCGAGTTTTCCTTGCCGAGCACTTGTCGCGCGCTATGGTGGAAACCCCTTGCTCATCAAGATTCTTGCGAGATATCTGGTGGAGAGCTTCGATCCAAGTAACGCCACCCAACTGCTGCAAGGTGGGCAGGACGAACTTGATCAACGTTTTTCACAAGGTTTTCTCTACCGAAGACTACTCAAGCGCTTGCGTAGCAACGATGCAGAACTCGAAAGCGTGGCCCAGCTTGGACTGGTATTGCGCGTCGTCACACCCGCCGTTATCGAGCACGTTCTGTCGGCCCCGTGCCAGTTACCGGGCATGTCCGCCGCAAGAGCAATGACGTTATTCAACGAGCTCGCCCGTCATGTCTGGCTCGTTGAACGGACGGGAACCGAATTCGTGGTGCGTCATCGGCGCGATTTGCGACGGGTCATGATGAAGCTGATGAGCCCTACGGAGAAGGATGCCGCAGCGCAAGTCCACGAAGGTGCGGTTAGCTATTATCGCGCTCTTCGCGATCCATACCTAGACCGGACCCAGCAAGCCCAGGAAGCTCAGTATCACAGCCTATTCACATCTTCGCCCTACTATCCGAGCGCATCCGAGGCTCGCAGCTTTCTACACATGCTTGGCGAAGATGTTCAGGTCGTACCGATCGCCATTCGCGCGAAGCTCAAGTTCCTTGCAAATAGAGGACTAGTCCAAGAAGAAGTTGAAAGTCTCAGCGACAACGATCGAATCGCATACGACAGCGGGCAGGTTCGCCGTGCGGTAGGGAGGGGCGATGCGTCGCTAGGATCAGCGGCTGTGGGTCGGGCTAAGATTTGGGGTGAATTGCATGCTGTGCTGCCGTCCCCGGAAATAGTCGCAGCCGGCCAAGTCGGCGTTCGCGGAGGCGGGGGGCATGTCGATATCGAAAGCTACGTGGCGGCAGAGTTTAGTCGCGCAGATGTGCAGACGCTTGCCGGAGCATTGCCTACAGCGCTCGACTATTTCTTTTCTTCGCTTAACGGCGAGCCTTGGGCTTGGCGTTCGCACGCCGATTCTTCTCTCACATTGGACAGCGTTTCGTCACTATCAAATTCGATGGGCGAGGCAAACACTAACGGTGCATTGCAGCGGGGGCAGCGCTCGCCAATTGAAGGCGATCTTACGGAGTCTTTCGTCTGGCGCGTCGCCATGGCGGCCATCGCAGTTCATGAACAGGACAAGATCGATGAATTGGTCGCCACGGTTCAAGTTAACTGGCAAGCCATTGATTGGGACCAGCCCCTTAACCGTGCTTCCAAGTTCACCATTTCGGCGGATATGGGCGTCTCTTTGCTGTTTTCCTTGCTAAGCTGCGCGCCGGAGGGGTGGCGGCGGACTGCTCCCAAACACCGGAGTATGCCTCGACAAGTCAGTACGATCGAACAACTTCGCGGATTGCAACTCGCTATAAGCGATCTTGAGACCTTGCCGCAGGCTATTTCACCGGGCTTGCTTTGTGACCTGAGTCCAGAATTCGAACGCTACATCGATCTGAAAACCGGGGATAAATCGTTCGGATCATCGGTCTCATCTACACATTCTCTCTCGTCGCGGCTCGGCATGTCATCCAACGAGCGCGTTTCCCTCGCGATGCTACAGCGCTCTCGGGCGGAGATGGCGTTTATCGTGCGTATTTCGGGGCGCGTGATCAGCGATTTCGGGGGAACGTGATCACCTGTTTCGGGCGGAAGCTGATCGCTGGTTTCGGCGGAACGTGATCACTTCGGCGACGCCGCCGAAATCGGTGATCACGTTCCCGAAACGAGTGATCACGTTGCCGAAATGGGTGATCAAGCAGCCGAAATGGGTGATCACGCACCGTAATGGGGCCGAGCAAGGGTTAGGGGTGGGACTGCGCATGGACTAGAACGCCGGCGATACGCTGCTTCCTTTTTTCAAGGAAGCAAGCTGATGCCGGCCAACCGGATGACCATGCGCAAAATCAAGGAAGTGCTTCGCCTGAAGTGGGCGTGTGGCCTTTCGCACCGGCAGATCGCTAGGGCGACAGGTGTGAGTGTTGGCGCCGTTTCGCAGTACGCGGCAATGGCGAAGGCAGCGGGGCTGG
>NZ_SMNY01000058.1:0-38668 GCF_004353535.1 Cupriavidus sp. L7L | reverse complement strand
GTTCAATCTCTGTGTGGGTCCGAAGACCCTCGCTCTTTCGAGCGGTCGCTCACTCTCAGAAAACTGACTGACCAGATCCGAAGACCCAGTCACGTTTTGCTGTGCGAGCACTGTATAACTTGTAAGCTAAAAGACCGAAGTCTTTCGCATCCGTTATCAAGCGCCCACACTTATCGGTGTTTGTTTGTTAAAGAACTTGCGCGATTCGCTTTGCTTGTCGCGTCGCTGTTTTGTCAGCAGCGAAGAAACGAGATCTTAAAGAATTTTCTACGATTTAGCAACTACTTTCGAGAACTTTCTTTTTCCGACCGGCGCTGCCAGCCGAAGTAAATCTCAAACAACCAATTCCCCTGCCATGCTTGCATTGCTGCTCGCGCTGCAGGAGGGGGCGAATATTAGTGCCTCAGAAAGAAAGTGGCAAGTCTTTTTCAAAAAACACTGAAAGTGCCCTGGTTTCCACTTTCTTGTTCATGTGCATCATCCGCCGGGCCGGAGCCCTTAGACGCGCGCCTTTTCGTGACTACGATGTCCAATAAGGCAACCTACCGCTGCTTGCCGTGAAACCGTCACCCGCCCTTTTTCTGCTCGCCGCCGCCCTGGCCGTGGCGCTGCCATGGCGCAGCGCCGGCGCGCAGGACGCAAGCGCGGCCGAGCGCGCCGACATGGTGAAGGAGATCGCCGCCATCGCGGCCGAAACCGGCGCAACCAGCGGCAGGCACACGCTGGACCGGCGCGTCATGGCGGTGATGGGCCAGGTGCCGCGGCACGAGTTCGTCCCGGATGCGCAGAAGCCGTACGCCTATCACAACCGCCCATTGCCCATCGGCCATGGCCAGACCATCTCGCAGCCCTATATCGTCGGGCTGATGACGGACCTGCTGATGGCAAAGCCCGGCGATACCGTGCTGGAGATCGGCACCGGCTCGGGCTACCAGGCGGCTGTGCTGGCCGGACTGGTCAAGGCGGTCTACACCATCGAGATCATCGAGCCGCTGGGACGGCAGGCCTGTGACCGGCTTAAGCGGCTGGCCTACCAGCAAGTGGCATGCAAAGTCGGCGATGGCTACTACGGCTGGGAGGAGCACGCGCCGTATGACGCCATCGTCGTCACCGCTGCGGCCAGCCATGTGCCGCCTCCGCTGATCCGACAGCTCAAGCCAGGTGGCCGCATGGTGATCCCGGTGGGCGCGCAGTTCATGACGCAATACCTGCTGCTGGTCGAGAAGGCCGCCGACGGCGCCGTGTCCACCCGGCAGATCCTGCCGGTCAGGTTCGTGCCGCTGGTCAGCAAGCCATAGCGCGCCGCCGGCACCATGCCACGACCGCCGCTGCTTGCCCTGGCCCTGTTGTCCGCCGCCGCGCTGGGCTATGAAATCCTGCTGATGCGGCTGCTTTCCATCATCCTGTGGCACCACTTCGCCTACATGATGATCAGCGTCGCCTTGCTTGGCTATGGCGCGGCCGGCGCGCTGGTCGCCTTCGCGCGGCCGGTGCTGCTGCGCCATTTCATGCCGGCGTTCGTGGCGGGCGCCCTGCTCTTCGGCGCCACCGCGATGGCCTGTTTCGCGATTGCCCAACTGGTCGCGTTCAATCCGCTCGAAATCCTGTGGGAGCCATCGCAGCCGCTGCGCCTGCTGCTGCTCTACCTGCTGCTGTTCGTGCCGTTCTTCTGCGCGGCGACCAGCGTCTGCCTGGTGTTTTCGCGCTTCGACACGCAAGTCCACCGCGTGTACAGCTTCGACATCCTGGGTGCGGGGCTGGGTTGCCTTGGGATCATCGTGGCGCTGTTCGCCTTGAGCCCGGTGGGGGCGCTGCGGCTGGTCAGCGCCGCAGGCATGGCGGCGGCCGCGCTGGCGTGCGTGGAATGCCGCTGGCATCGCCGATGGTTGCCGGCGTTCCTGCTGGTGGCGGCGATGGTGCCGGCTGCCGTGCCTGGAGCATGGATCGCGCTGCGGCCATCCGAGTACAAGGAACTGAGCCAGCTGCTGCGCATCGGCGATGCACGCGTGGTGGCGCAGCGCTCCAGTCCGCTCGGGCTGGTCACGGTAGTGGAAAGCCCGTCGATCCCGCTGCGTCACGCGCCCGGGTTGAGCCTGAATGCCAGCACCGAGCCGCCGCCGCAACTGGCCGTGCTGACGGACGGCGACGGGCTCAGCGCGCTCAACCGCTATGACGGCCGGCGCGAGCCGCTGGCCTACCTTGGCGACCTCACCTCTGCCCTGCCGTTCCACCTGCTGCAAAACCCTAAGGTGCTGGTGCTGGGCAGTGGCGCCGGAGCGGACGTCCTGCAGGCGATCTGGCATCACGCCAGCGCCGTCGATGCGGTGGAGCTGAATCCGCAGGTGATCGAACTGGTCCAGGGCCGCTTTGCCGCGTTCTCCGGCAAACCCTACAGCGCACCGGGCGTGCGCGTCTTTACCGGCGAGGCGCGCGGCTTCCTGGCGGCGAGCAAGGACCGCTACGACCTGATCCAGGTCGCCTTGCTCGACTCGTTCAGCACGTCCTCGGCGGGTCTGTATGCGCTGTCCGAGAGCTATCTCTATACCGTGGAAGCCTTCCAGGGCTACCTGCGCCATCTTCGCCCCGGCGGCATGCTGGCGATCACGCGCTGGGTCACGCTGCCGCCGCGCGATATTCCCAAGCTGTTCGCCACCGCCGTGGCGGCGATGGAAGGAATGGACGTGCCCGCGCCTGCGCTGCGCTTGGTGCTGATCCGCGGCTGGAAGACGGCAACGCTGCTGGTGAAGAACGGCGCGTTCGACGCGGCGGAGCTTGCCGCGCTGCAGGCCTTCTGCCGCGCCCGTTCATTCGACGTCGAATACTTTCCCGGCATCCAGGCAAGCCAGGCGAATCGCTACAACGTGCTCGACAAGCCTTACTTCTTCGAAACTGCGCAAGCCCTGCTCGGTCCCGAACGTGCGCGCTTCCTGTCGGAATACAAGTTCGACGTGCGGCCCGCAACCGACGACAAACCCTATTTCTTCCATTTCTTCAAATGGCGCACGCTGCCTGAATTGCTGGCGCTGAAGTCGCAGGGCGGCCTGCCGCTGCTGGAATGGGGTTATCCGGTGCTGGTCGCCACGCTGCTGCAGGCCACCGCCGCGGCGTTGCTGCTGATCGTGGTCCCGCTGCGAGTACTCCGACGGCGCCCCCCCGTCACCACAAACGGCAGCCAGCGTCCGCACGCATGGCGCGTCGGCTTCTATTTCCTTGCAGTCGGCGTCGGCTTCATGTTCGTCGAGATCGCCTTCATCCAGAAATTCATCCTGTTCCTGAGCCATCCACTGTATGCGGTCGCGGTGGTGCTGTGTGCCTTCCTCTGCTTCGCCGGCCTCGGCAGCCGCTACTCGCAACGCCTCCCTGCACGCGATGGGCGCCAGGCGATGCTGGCGATCACCGGCATCTGGGTGGTATCGCTGCTCTACCTCGTGGCGCTGCCCGCCGTATTCAGGCTGCTGATCGCGTTGCCCGATCCGGCCCGGATTGCCGTCGCGGTACTGCTGATCGCGCCGCTGGCGTTCCTGATGGGCATGCCCTTTCCGCTCGGCCTGAGCCGGGTCGCGGCCGGCGACGAAGCGCTGGTGCCGTGGGCCTGGGGCATCAACGCCTGCGCATCCGTAGTGGCGGCGGTGCTGGCCACGCTGGTTGCCATCCATGCCGGCTTTACCGTGGTGATCCTGGTGGCGCTGCTGTTGTACTTTGCTGCAGCGCTGGCCTGCCCATGACGGCCCGCCCGCGCTTCACGGCTCCTGCATTGTGACCCCATAGCCGGCAAAGATGCGCGCCAGTTCGCCCTTGCGCCGCAGCGCGTCCAGTGCAATCTCCAGCGATTGCGCCAGTTCCTTGTCGCCGGCCTTGATCGCCATGCCGACGGCCCAGCCGCGCGGCGGCAGCAGCGGCGAGCTGACGTCCGCCGTGGCAAAGCGCGCCGCGGACTGGCCGGCGGCCCGCAGCGCGCTCTCGTATTGCGCGCGGGTCACCATCGCGGCGGCGATCTCGCCGGCGAAGAGCGCGCGCAGCGCCTGGGCGGCCTCGGGGTAGATCTTCACCTTGTCGCGCAAGGCACCGCCCGCGCCGGACAGCAGCGCGTTGGCGCCGGCAGAGCCAGCCGCCGCGCCGGCGGGCTGGCCCGCCAGGTCGTCCAGGCTGCGCACGTCCGGCAGGCGCTCGCGGTCGCGCACCAGCACGAAGGTCTCGCGGTAGTAAGGCGCGAAGATCAACGCCTTGTCGTTGGCGCGCATGAAGGCGCGGTCGACCGGCACGTGCAGCATCACGTCCGCCGGGCCGTAGCCGAGGTAGTGGCCGCGCCACACCATCGAGCGCAGGTCGTCGGACATGTTCTCGTCGGCATCGAACGGCAGCAGCGACACCGAGACCCCCAGTTCGCTGGCCAGGGCCCGGGCCAGCGCCACGTCGATTCCTTCGTACTGGCTGCCCGCCGCCGCCGAGAAAGGCGGCAGGCCCTTGTAGACCGCGACCTTGAGCAAGCCGTTCTGGCGGATCCTGGCAAGGTCGGCCAATGCCGGCTGCGTGCCGAGCAGCGCGCCGGCCGCCAGCAAGGCGACGCAAAGCCGGCGCCGGGTCGATGCCGGTGCGGCGGGTGCGGCAGGGGTCTGGCAAAGCCTCTGGCCACTGACTGGGCTGGCAGGCATGAGGTCTCTCCTGGAATCGAATGACGATGGTTGTCGGAGCAGCAAGACGAATGGCACGGCCTGCGGGACCGTGCGCGGCCCTCACTCGCGCCGGGATTCCAGGTAGGTCTTGATTGCCCACACCGCTTCCTGGCTCAGCACGCCTTCGAACGGCGGCATATAGACGCGCCCGTCGCGCGTGCGGCCCTTGCGCACGGTGGTGGTGTAGAACTGCGAGATCTCGCCCATGCAGGCCTGCTTCTTCTTGGCATCGGCCAGCGACACGCAGTCGCCGTCGAGCTTGCGCAGGTCGGGGGCGATGCCGCCGGACACCGCTTCCAGGCCGTGGCAGCGCGCGCAGTTCTGGTTGTAGGCCGAGCTGCCGATGCGCTGCGCTTCCTGTTGCGCGGCGCCGGCGCGGTAGGGATTGTCCGGACGCCATTCGTCGCCAAGCTGTGGCAGGGCCTTGGTGTCGACGGCCTGTGGCGTGACGTCGCCGTGCGCGAGCGCGGTGGACGGTGCGGCAAGGGCCGCGCAAAGCGATAGCAAGGCAAGCAGATGGCGCTGCGTGTTCATGGATGTCTCCTGCGGTGAATGGGTGTTGTGTTTGACGCCATTTCCGCAAGAGCCATACCAGCGGGTGCGGCACGCGCCAGACCGGACGCGGAACCGCGTCGCAGCGGCACTGGCCGGGGCCGGTCCTGCCGCAGCGGCACCAGTCATCGCCGCGCCGGTGTCCCGGAATGCCACACTCTGGCAAGCGTCTTGCTTCATGGCGCAACACTGTCGGACACGCGCCCGCTGAAGGCGCCGGCAGCGACCCGCGCAAAGATCGCGGGCGACCTTCCACAGGAGACACAGAAATGACCATCCAAGCCGCACCGGCGGGTGAACCCGCGCAACCCGAGCGCGCCGAACTGATTGCCCAGGCCCACCAGCGCTCCGCTTCCTACGGACTGCGCCCCTATGAGTCGCCGGATTTCTGCCCGGTGCTGCAGAGCGAACTGAAGACCCGCATCGAACGCAGCCAGTCACTGTTCACCTATGCGCTGCCGGTGATGGAAACGCTGTACGACCAGATCGTGAACACCCAGAGCATGGTGATCCTGACCGACGCCAATGGCCTGATCCTGCACTCGCTGGGCGACGACGACTTCCTGGCCCGCGCCGACAAGGTGGCGCTGCGCGCCGGCGCGGACTGGTCGGAAGCGTCCCGCGGCACCAACGCGATCGGCACCGCGCTGGCCGAGAACCGGGCCACGCTGGTCCATGGCGCCGACCACTTCCTGGAGGCCAACCAGTTCCTGACCTGCTCCTGCATGACCATCCTCGATCCCTACGGCAAGACCGTCGGCGCGCTCGATGTGACCGGCGACCAGCGCGGTTTCCACAAGCACACCATGGCGCTGGTGCGGATGTCGGCGCAGATGATCGAGAACCAGTTGTTCGGCAATGCTTTCCGCGACATGGTGTGCATCCGCTTCCATTCGCGCGCGGAGTTCCTGGGCACGCTGGTGGAGGGCATCGTGTCGTTCACGCCGGGCGGGCGCTTCCTGTCGGCCAACCGCAGCGGGCAGTTCCAGCTGGGCCTGTCCAACGGCGCGCTGCAGGCGCATACCTTCTCGTCGCTGTTCGGCCTGTCGATGTCGCAGCTGTTCGATGTGGTGCGCGCCGCACAGGCGGGCATGGTGCAGCTGCAGTTGCCCAGCGGCGTCAAGGTCAGCGCGCGCGTGGAATGGAAGACCGGCCGGGCCGCGGTGCCCGGCGTGGACGAGGCGCGCCCCGATGCGCGCGACGCCGTCATGGCGCCACAGCGCCTGCGCGCCGACCCGTCCGGGCCCGCGGGGCCGGAAGGGCTGGACGACCTGGACACCGGCGACACGCAGATCCGGGCCGTGATCGGCAAGCTCCGCAAGGTGATCGGCAAGGACATCCCGGTGATGGTGCTGGGCGAGACCGGCACCGGCAAGGAACTGATGGCGCGCGCCATCCACGCCGACAGCCCGCGCCGCGCCGGACCGTTCATCGCGGTGAACTGCGCGTCGATCCCCGAGAACCTGATCGAGTCGGAGCTGTTCGGCTACGAGGAAGGCGCCTTCACCGGCGCCCGCAAAAAGGGCGGCATCGGCAAGATGCTGCTGGCCAACGGCGGCACGCTGTTCCTGGACGAGATCGGCGACATGCCGCTGCACCTGCAGGGACGGCTGCTGCGGGCGCTGCAGGAGCGCGCGGTGCAGCCGCTAGGCAGCAGCAAGGTGATCCATATCGATGTTTCGCTGGTGTGCGCCACCAACCGCAACCTGCGCGAGATGGTCGCCGGCGGGCAGTTCCGCGAGGACCTGTACTACCGCCTCAACGGCATGGTGGTGCGGCTGCCCGCGCTGCGCGAGCGCAGCGACCTGGACGTGGTGGCGGGCAAGCTGCTGCGCCAGGAGCGAACCGCCGGCGTGCCGCCCCGCATCAGGGACTCGGTGATGGAGATGTTCCGCGCCTACCACTGGCCGGGCAATATCCGCCAGCTCGGCAACCTGCTGCGCACCGCCCGGCTGATGGCGGAAGGCGAAGCCGAGATCACTGAAGACCACCTGCCCGACGATTTCCTGGACGACCTGCGCGAACGGCAGGCGCGCGCGGCCACGCCGGCGGCCCATGCCCTGGCGAGCGCGCCGCCGGCCACGCAGCCGACGCGGCTGGCCGAGGTCGAGGTCCAGGCCATCGTCGCCACCGTCAGGGCACACCACGGCAATATCTCGGCGGCGGCCAAGGCGCTGGGCATTTCGCGCAATACGGTCTACCGCAAGATGGAAGAGGCGCGCGGGCTGCCGCACCAGCCCGGTTGAGCGCGCCCGCCACGATGCAGTGGTGTCCCGTTCCTGGACAGGTGTCCCATTTTGAAACAGTCGTGACACAGAGAGCAGGCGCGCACGGGCTTCGGCCAGGCCTTCACCCGGCGGCATGATGCGAGGAAATCCCGGGCATGGATGTTGCCTCGAGAAGGATGCGGCAGCCAGCCTGCCGCGCCACAACGATATTCACTAACCACGCCATCCAAGGAGAGAGACATGACCTGGACCACCCCCGCCTACACCGAGCTGCGGCTGGGCTTCGAGATCACGATGTATATCGCCAACCGCTGATCGCGTCCCGGACAGGCGCAACGCCCGCGTTGCCGGGCCGCGCGCCTGCTCCGTGACGCCATGCCCACGACCAAGCGCTCGCGCCATGACAATCATCCGGGTACTGGGGTCGGCCGCCGGCGGCGGCTTCCCGCAGTGGAACTGCAACTGCCACAACTGCGACGGCGTGCGCCGCGGCACCGTGCGCGCCACGCCGCGCACGCAGTCGTCGATCGCGCTGTCCGGCGACGGGCCGGACGCGATCCTGGTCAACGCCTCGCCCGACATCCTGCAGCAGCTACGCCAGACGCCGGCGCTGCAGCCGGCGCGCGCGCCGCGCGACAGCGCCATCGCGGCGGTGCTGCTGATGGACGCGCAGATCGACCACGTCACCGGCCTGCTGATGCTGCGCGAGCACTGCCACGCCTTGCCGCTCTATGCGACCGCGGCGGTCCTCAACGACCTTGGCGCGGCCTTTCCGCTGACCCGCATGCTGTCGCACTACTGCGGCGTGCAGACGCACGCCCTGCCTTGCGACGGCACGCCGTTCACCGTGCCGCCGCTGGCGGGCATGCGGCTCACTGCCGTGCCGCTGCAAAGCAAGGCCCCGCCCTATTCCCCCAGCCGCAACGCCCCGCGCGCCGGCGACAACATCGGCCTGCGCATCGAAGACTGCCGCAGCGGCCGCCGCGCATTCTATGCGCCCGGCCTCGGCAGCGTCGACGACCGCGTCTTTGCGGAACTGCGCGACGCCGACGTCGTGCTGGTCGACGGCACCTTCTGGCGCGAGGACGAGATGCAGGCGCTCGGCTTCTCCGCCAAGGCCGCCGCCGACATGGGCCACCTGCCGCTGTCCGGCCCCGGCGGCATGATCGAAATCCTCGACCGGCTGCCCGCCGCCCGCAAGATCCTTATCCACATCAACAACACCAACCCCGTGCTGGTGGAAGACTCGCCCGAACGCGCCGAGCTGGCGCGGCACGGCATCGAGCTGGCCTGCGACGGCATGGAGATCGCGCTATGACACATCCCATTGCATGGAGCCCCGCGGAGTTCGAGGCCCGCCTGCGCGCCAAGGAAAGCGGCTACCACATCCACCATCCGTTCAACCGGCGCATGGCCGCGGGGGAGTGTTCGCCCGCGCAGATCCGCGCGTGGGTGGCAAACCGCTTCTACTACCAGGCGAATATCCCGCTGAAGGATGCTGCGATCCTGTCCAACTGCCCCGACCGCGACACGCGCCGGCAATGGATCGTGCGCATCCTCGACCATGACGGCACGGACATCGTGCCCGGCGGCATCGAAGCCTGGCTGCGGCTGGGCCAGGCCGTCGGGCTGGAGCGTGACGCGCTGCTGGACCAGCGGCACGTGCTGCCGGGCGTGCGCTTTGCCGTCGACGCTTACGTCAACTTCGGGCGCCGCGCGCCGTGGCAGGAAGCGGTGTGCTCGTCGCTGACCGAGATGTTTGCGCCGGAGATCCACAAGGAGCGGCTGGCGGGCTGGCCCACGCATTACCCATGGATCGAGGCCGCCGGGCTGGACTACTTTCGATCGCGCATCCCGCTGGCGCAGCGCGACGTCGACCATGGCCTGCGCGTGACGCTGGATTTCTTCCGTACGCCGGAACAACAGCAGCGCGCGCTCGACATCCTGCAGTTCAAGCTCGACGTCCTCTGGTCGATGCTCGACGCCATCCAGCACGCCCAGCCATGACCGCCATCACAGCCAACGCGACGCCAGACCTCGCCCGCCCGCTGCTGCACCGGACCTTCCGCCTGCAATGGGAAGAGGCGCAGCAGAGCTGGGTGCTGCTCTACCCGGAAGGCATGGTCACCCTCAACGACAGCGCCGCCGCGATCTTGCAGCGCTGCGACGGCGGCCATACGCTCGACATGCTGATCGACGACCTGCAGTCCGCATTCGGCGTGCAGGGCATCGCCCCGGAGGTACACGCCTTTGTCAAACATGCGACCGAACGCGGCTGGCTGGTCTGACGCCACCACCCTCGCACCGCCCGGCCCGCCGCTGTGGCTGCTGGCCGAGCTGACCTACCGCTGTCCGCTGCACTGCGCCTTCTGCTCGAACCCGGTTGACTATGCCCGGCACACGGCCGAGCTCGACACCGCGCAGTGGTGCGACGTATTCAGCCAGGCACGCGCGCTGGGCGCCGTGCAGCTCGGCCTGTCGGGCGGCGAGCCGATGCTGCGCAAGGACCTGGAACAACTGGTGCGGCATGCGCATGGCCTGGGCTTCTATACCAACCTCGTCACCTCGGGCGTGGGCCTGACCGACGCCAGGCTCGCGGCGTTGCGCGAGGCCGGGCTGGACCATATCCAGCTGTCCTTCCAGGACTCCACGCGCGAGCTCAACGACTTCCTGTCCAGCACCCGCACCTTTGACCTGAAGCAGCGCGTGGCCCGGATGATCAAGGCGCACGGCTACCCGATGGTGATGAACTGCGTGCTGCACCGGCACAACCTGCCGCATGTCGGCACCATCATCGAGATGGCGCTGCAGATGGGAGCGGAATACCTGGAGCTGGCCAATACCCAGTACTACGGCTGGGCGTGGGAGAACCGGCTTGCGCTGCTGCCCACGCGCGAGCAGTTGCTGGAGGCCGAGGCCGTGGTCAGGGAATACCGCGCGCGCATCGGCAAGCGCTGCCAGGTCCTGTTCGTGGTGCCCGACTATTTCGAGGACCGGCCCAAGAAGTGCATGAATGGCTGGGGCACGACCTTCCTGGGCGTGGCGCCCGACGGGACCGCCCTGCCGTGCCATGCGGCGCGCATGCTGCCGGGGCTGGCGCTGCCGAATGTGACGACGCAGGGGTTGCGCGAGATCTGGCGCGACAGCGAGGCATTCCGCCGCTTTCGCGGCACGGCATGGATGCAGGAACCGTGTCGGTCCTGCGACCACCGCGAGGAGGACTACGGCGGCTGCCACTGCCAGGCCTTCCTGCTGACCGGCGACCCCGCCGCCACGGACCCGGTCTGCGAGCGCTCCGCCGACCACGGCAAGGTCAGCAAGATCGTGCTGCAGGGACGGCTGGCGGCCATGCATCCGCGTGGCGAAGGCGAGCCGATGGTGTTCCGCAGCGATGGCAACTCCCTGCGCCTGAGCGCTGCGCGCAAGTAAAGAAAGCCCGGCGTGGCTCGCGCCAGCCGGGCTTCCGCCCTTCTCCCTCATTCCTCCCGCGTTCCTACCCTGCGTTCAACACCCACTCCGCGAGCTGCTTCGCATCCGCCTCGCCGAGATTCCCATGCGCCGGCATCGGCACCGGCCCCCACACCCCCTTGCCGCCTTCGCGGATCTTCCTGGCCAGCCGCCCGGCTGCCTGGCTGTCCCCTTTGTATTTCGCCGCCACTTCGGCGAAGCCGGGCCCCACCAGTTTCGACTGCATGCCGTGGCAGGCAAAGCAGCCGTTCTTGTCGGCCAGTGCCTGCATCTCGGCCGCCGTGCCCGCCTGCGCCGCGCAAGGCAGCAGTACCGCCGCTGCCAGCGCCATCCATTCCTTCTTCATACCCTTGTCTCGCTGTTTCGTTCTGCCGGCACGCCGGCATCGGCATCGCGATGCCAGCGTGCATGCCCATCGACTAGCCCGCGTTCAGCTCTTGTGCAGCTTGAACACCCACACCGATCCGCCCTGCTCCAGGAAATTCACCCGCTTGGCGACTTCCCCGCCCCACAGCGGCACCGCGCCGCCCCAGCCCGATACCACGGCCACATACTGCTCGCCGTTGTCCTCCCACGTGACCGGCGGCGCCACCACGCCGCTGCCGGTCTGGAACTTCCACAGTTCCTTGCCGGTCCGCGCGTCGGCTGCCTTCAGGTAGCCCTCCGGCGTGCCCCAGAACACCAGGCCGCCGGCGGTGGTCATCGCGCCGCCCCACAGCGGCGCGCCGTTCTTCGCCTCCCAGACGATCTTGCCGGTCTTGGGATTGATCGCGCGCAGCGCGCCGATGTAGTCCTGGTTCAGCGGCTGGATGGTGAAGCCCGCGCCCAGGAAAGCCGCCCCCTTCTTGTAGCTGACCGGCTCGTTCCAGATGTCCATGCCCCATTCGTTGGCCGGCACATAGAACAGGCCGGTCTGCGGGCTGTAGGCCATCGGCTGCTGGTTCTTGCCGCCGAGGAAGCCGGGCGCGGCGAACACGGACTTGCCCTTCTTCGCGTCGGCGACGGCGGCCGGGTCGCCGGGACGGCCTTCGCTGATAAAGTCGGGCCGGCCGGTCTTCAGGTCGATGCCGCTGGCCCAGGTGATCTTCCTGACGAAGGGAAAGGCGTTGACCAGCTTGCCGCTGCGCGCGTCGTTGACATAGAAGAAACCATTGCGGTCGGCCTTGCCGCCCATGCGCTTGCCATCGAGGTCGAAGGTCACGAACTCATTGACGCCGTCGAAGTCCCAGCCGTCGTTCGGCGTGTTCTGGTAGTGCCAGACGATCTTGCCGGTGGCCGGATCGATCGCCACCGTCGACGCGGAGTAGAGATTGTCGCCCTTGCGGATATGGCTGTTCCACGGCCCCGGGTTGCCCGTGCCGAAGTACACCAGCCCGGTGGCCGGATCATAGGTGCCGCCCAGCCAGGTGGCAGCGCCGCCGGTCTTCCAGGTCTCGCCAGGCCAGCTGGCGTTCTCGGCACCGGTCACGCCGATCTCGGTCTTGTTGCCGTCCTTGTCGTACTTGTAGCCCATGTGGCCTTCCACGACCGGGCGCGACCACACCAGTTGGCCGGTTTTGGCATCGCGCGCATCGACGCGGCCGACCACGCCGAATTCGCCGCCCGAGATGCCGGTCAGCACCATGCCCTTGACGATCAGCGGCGCGGCCGTGTACGAGTAGCCGGCCGCGTAGTCCTCCAGCTTTTCCTTCCACACCACCTTGCCGGTCTTCTGGTCCAGCGCCACCAGCTGCGCATCCAGCGTACCGAAGATGACCAGGTTGTCGTAGAGTGCCGCGCCGCGGTTCACCACGTCGCAGCACGGCATGATGCCTTCGGGCAGTCGGTGCTCGTACTTCCACAGCTTGGCGCCGGTCTTCAGGTCGAGCGCGTAGATGCGCGAATACGATGCCGTCACGAACATCTTGCCGTCGTGGATCAGCGGCTGCGCTTCCTGGCCGCGCTGCTTCTCGCCGCCAAACGAGAACGACCACGCCGGCACGAGGTTGCCGACGTTCTTCGTATTGATGCGCGCCAGCGTGGAGTAGCGCTGCCCTTGCGGGCCCATGCCCCACGACAGCACGTCGCCGGGGGTCTTTGCGTCGTTCTCGATCATGGCGTCGGTCACCGCCGCCTGCGCGGCCACGCTGGCCGTAGCGGCCGCGACTGCCGTGGCAACCATCACTGCTCGTAACGTCCTCATTGCCTTCTCCTCTCTTTGTTTTGGTTTCCCACCGGTGCGCCAATGCACCACACACCAGACACGAACACGGCAATTCCCATGCCAATCGGATTGCCGCGCGAGCACGCCGGATGCGGCCGCATTGCGTGCCGGCGGCCGTGTCACCACGCAACACTGCGTTGCACCTGCTCCAGATCTGAACAGCCATCCATGCCGGGCGCGGCACGGTTCAAGCCTGCCCCCGGCGGGCCATGCCGCGCTGCGGGTCGTAGCCGTGCAGCGCCAGTGCAAAGAACACCGCCGCGCAGCCTGCCACCACCGCCAGGCTTACCGGAGCCACCTGCCCGTACAGCGCGAAGCGGATGGCCTCGACCGCATGCGTGAAGGGGTTGAAGCGCGCGAGCTGATAGACGATCTCCGCCCCCGATTCCTGCAGCTTCCACAGCGGATACAGCGCCGAGCTGACAAAGAACATCGGAAAGATCACGAAATTCATGGTGCCGGCAAAGTTCTCGAGCTGGCGCACATGGACCGACAGCAGCAGTCCCAGCGCGCCCAGCATCAGCGCAGCCAGCGCCATGGCGCCGCTTGCAAGCAGCAGGTGCAGCGGCTCGAAGCGGATGCCGAACATCATCGCCACCAGCAGGAACCCGGCCATCTGCAGCAGCGACAGCACCGTGCCCGCCACCAGCTTGCAGCCGAGCAGCCAGCCGCGCGGCAACGGTGCGGTCAGCAGCAGGCGCATCACGCCCATCTCGCGGTCGTACACCATCGCCAGCGACGACTGCATGCCGTTGAACAGCGCGATCATGCCGAGCAGCCCGGGCGCCACGTAGACCTTGTATTCGATGTAGGTCTCATACGGCGGCGCGATCGCGACGCCGAGCGCATTCTGGAAGCCGGCCGCGAACACCAGCAGCCACAGCAGCGGCCGCACCAGCGACGACAGCAGGCGCCCGGGCTGGCGCAGGTACTTGCGCAGCTCGCGCCCGCAGACGGCGCGCAGCGCGCGCCAGCGATGGATCAGCACGGTGGCCATGGGTTGCGCCTTACGAGGACGGGGCGCGGCACGGGGTGTCGGCCTCGTCCGCGCCCAGGGTGTCGAGGTTGTTCTTCGGGTGCAGCACGCCTTCCACCGGTGCCACGGCAACGACGCCGTCGGGGTGCGCCAGCATGACCGGCTGGCGCAACTGGCGGTCCCAGTGCCGGAACGACAGCGGCGGGCCCTTGAAGCCGTCCACCACCACCTTGCCGGTGACCAGCGCCTGTGCCTGCGCGGCAAAGCCGGCCTTCGGCTGCCTTGCCACGCTTTCCGCGATCGCCTTGATGGCCACCCATGCGGCCCAGTCGTAGCCCGTCATCGGTCGCCCCGCCGCGCGCGTGAAGCGCCGGTTGAGCTGCGGCCCGCCATTGCGCTCCCAGGCCCAGTGCCAGGCCTGGGCGCCGAGGCCGCTGGCACCCGCCACGGGGCGCGGCAGCTGCGTGGCATAGGGCACGCCGCGGGCAAACTCGCCGTCGGCATCGGCGACCACCACCACGTCGTAGTCGGTGCCGCTGGTCAGCAGGTTCAGGTTGGCCTGGTCGCGTTCGCGCGGATCGTTGGACAGCCTGAATGTCCGTTGCGCCGACCACGCGATGCCGAAGCGGCGCGCGGACTGGACCAGCGCGTCGCGCTGCGCCGCGTCGCCCGCCGACGGGCCGCTCAGCAGCAGCGCGCGGCGCCACTTGCGCTGCGCCAGGTACTGCATCAGGGCGTCGGCGCGCATGCGCAGGCTGGGCAGCGTGTGCAGCAGCACGGGCGAACAGGCGGCGCCGCGCAGGTCGTCGTCATGGGCCGAGACATTGAACAGCAGGGCCTCGCCCGGCCTGACGGCGGCCGCCGCCTGCCGCACCGACGCGGCCGGCAGGTCGAGCAGGATAAAGCGCGTGCCCTGCCGCGCCAGTGCCGCGACCATAGTCCCGACTTCGGCTTCGCTGCGCGCTTCCTGCGCATCGAGCCTGAGCGACTGGCCCATCGCCTCCAAGGCGAAACGCGCCTCCGACGCCGCCACCTGTGCGCCGTCGAGTGCCCGGCCTTGCGGCTGGCCCGGATAGCGCTGCGCGAGGCGGCGGGGTTCATGGCGTGGATCGCCGGCCAGCGACACCACCGCCACGCGCACCTCTGCGGCCTGCACGGTAGCCGCGAGCAGGCCAAATGCGGCGGCAACCGCCTGGCAGCGCGAGCGCAGGCGTTCAGTCATCGATCGCTACCGAGTGCGGCACCCGGCCCGCCCTGAGGGTTGCGATCGCCTTGCCGCTGGCGGCATCCACCACGCTGACATCGTCCGACAGGCCGTTGGCGACATAGAGCCTGGCGTTGTCGCGGCTCAGCGCCAGCCCCCAAGCGCGCCGGCCGACCAGCACATAGTCCAGCACCCGGCGCGACGCCACGTCCACCACCGCCACGTGATTGGCACGCCCGAGCCCGACATAGGCACGCGTGCCGTCGCTGCTGGCCGCCATCCCCACCGGGGTCACATCCCCGGCGCGGAAGCCCCGCGGCGTGAAGTGGATGGTATGGGCCACCTCCAGCGTATCGGTGCGGATCACGCTGACGCTGGCGGACAACTCGTTCGAGACCCACAACTCCTTGCCGTCGCGCAACAGCAGCAGCCGGCGCGGCCGGTTGCCGACCTGGATATTGCTCACCACCTTGCGCGTGGCCACGTCGATCACGTGGACCAGGTTGGCCACCTCCGAGGTCACGTAGACCCGCTTGCCGTCCGCGCTGACCTTGACGCCCTCCGGCTCCTCGCCCACCTTGACCGCGAACACGCGCCTGCCCGAAGCGGTGTCGTAGGCCGAGAGCAGGCCATCCTCTTCGTTCGAGACATAGAGCATGCGGCCGTCCAGGCTCAGGTCGAACAGCTCAGGGTCGTCGCCCACCGGCAGCGAGGCCAGCGTCTTGCGGCTGGCCACGTCGACCACGTCGACGCGGTGGTCGTCGCTGCAGGCTACATACAGGCGCGCACGATCGGGCGAGAGCTGCAGGTGGCGCGGCCGCTTGCACTGGCGCCACACGGCCAGCTGCTGCCGGCTGCGCGCATCGAAGGCGGCAATGGCATCGTCCTTCTCGCTCGACACGAACACCTGGCCAGTGGCCACGCGCGCCGCTTCGGCCAGCCCGGCGGCCACCAGCAATGCCGTCACCAGCAGCAGCGTGATGGCGAACCACCTGGGAGATGGCATCTGGTTCATGCGGGGACGCTCCTTTCGGGGTTGTTGGCAGAAGCGGCGGCGGAAGCGGCGACAGAAGCGGCCGGTGCCCGCGTCATGGCCAGGAACGCGCTCTCAACGTCGTCGCGCCCGGCCGCGTCGCGCAGCGCCGCCGGCGTGCCATCGAAGCGCACGGTGCCTCGGTCCAGCACGATCACGCGGCCGGCGTGCTCCACCTCCTGCACCAGGTGCGTGGCCCACAGCACACCGGCCTGCGCCTGCGCGGCGAGGCGCCTGGCCATGCCGACCAGCTGCGCCCGCGAAGCCGGGTCGAGGCCCACGGTGGGCTCATCCAGCAGCAGCAGCGCCGGTTCGTGCAGCAGCGCTCGCGCCAGCTCCACCTTGCGCCGGTTGCCGCCGGACAGCTCGCGCACCGGCGCGTGCGCCCGCGCGGCCAGGCCGAAGTCATCGAGCAACCGGGCGATGCGCTGCGTGGCGACACGACGCGGCAGCCCGTGCAGGTCCGCGTGGAAGCGCAGGTTGGCCAGCACCGGCAGGTCCAGGTCGATGGCCGGCTGCTGGAACACGATGCCCAGGCGCGCCAGCGCGCGCACCGGATCGCGCCCCATGTCGTGCCCGAGCATATCGCTGCCCAGCACCGTCACGCGCCCGGCATCGGCGACGAACAGGCCGCTGAGGATCTGGAACAGCGTGGTCTTGCCGGCCCCGTTGGGACCGAGCAGCGCCACGAACTCGCCGCGCCGCACGGTGAGCGAGACCCCGTCCAGCGCCACGCGCGCGCCGAACGCCTTGCGCACGCCCGCGCAGTACAGCGCCAGCGGTGCGTCGGTAGCGGTGATGTCAGCCAAAGCCATGCTCCCGGGATGGTGGTCGGCCTCACAGGTCGGCGTTCCGCGGCAGGCCGGGGGTGTTTCCCGATGCCCGCGGTACGGAACCTGCTCACTCCTCAGCCAGTTCGATTTCAGGTGCCGCCCGATGCAGGCGGCGCCGTGTACGCCCGAGGAGATGCAAGATGCCAGCCAGCCCGTTCCCTGCCGCCCGAAGGCAGGCTTTCCGCCATGCCGCGGCCCGCCGCCGCTGCGCTGCCACGGCCATCGCCATGGCAGCGGCGCTGCTGCTCCAGCGTCCCGCTGTTGCACAACTGGACAGCGCTGCTCAAAAACAGGACAGCGCGGTGCTGCCCGAAGTACTGGTGGTCGCCGCGGCGCCGCTGCCCGGTATCGGCGTCGCCAGCGACCTGGTGCCCTACACCGTGCAGACCGTGCGCGGCGATGAGCTGGACGGAACCCGGGCCGGCAACCTGACCGAGTACCTGGCGCGCAACCTGGCCGGCGTCAACGTCAACGACATCCAGGGAAGCCCGTTCCAGAGCGACATCACCTACCGGGGCTTCCGTGCCTCATCGATCCCCGGCGTGCCGCAGGGGCTCTCGGTCTATCTCGACGGCATTCGCGTCAACGAGCCCTTTGGCGACGTGGTCAGCTGGGACATGATCCCGGAGGCCGCGCTCGCCAGCGTATCGCTGGTATCCAGCGGCAATCCGGCCTATGGCCTGAACAGCCTGGGCGGCGCACTGGCCATGACCACCCGCTCCGGGCTGGACTCTCCGGGCTTTACCGCCGACCTGTCTTATGGCAGCGGCAGCCGCAAGCGCGCGGACCTTTCCGGCGGCGTGCGCAACGACAGTGGCTGGCACGCCTTCGCCGCCGGCACGCTGTTCCAGGAGCACGGCTGGCGCGACCAGTCGTCGGGGCGGCTCGGCAACGTGTTCGCCAAGGCCGGTTATGCGGGCGATACGGACAGCGTCGACGTCTCGCTGCTGCACGGCCGCAGCACGCTGACCGGCAACGGGCTGGTGCCGTCCTACCGGGCCGACGGCAGCGTGACGCTGCCCGATATTTATCAATCGAACCGCCGCGCCGCGTATACCTACCCGGACCAGACCCGCAACGAGGTGACCCAGGTTGCCGTCAACGGCCGCCACTGGTTCGACGACAAGACCAGCGCCGCCGCCCTCGCCTACGTGCGCAACAGCCGCCGCGACACCACCAATGGCGACGTCAATCCCGATTACGAGGAATATGCGGAAGCCTGCGAGGACGGCTTCAATGCCGACGGCAGCCCGCGCAGCGGCGACTGCGGCGTGACCCGCGCCGAAGGCGCCGCGCTGCATCCCGCCGTGGTCAACACCACCCATATGCGGCAGCAGACCGTCGGCGTGGCGCTCAGCCTCTCCCGGGAAACCGATCGCCACGTGCTCAACGCCGGCGTCAGCCTGGACCGCAGCCGCCTGACCTATTCCCAGTTCGAGCAGCCCGGCACGCTTACCGCGGACCGCGGCGCCGTGGCCGACCCGGCCGAACCGAATGCGCTGTTCTCCGGCGTCAGCGGCAACGCGCGCACCTTCGGCGCCTACCTGGCCGACACCTGGTCGCTGACACCCAGCACCTTCCTGACGGCGTCGGCGCGATGGAATCTCGCCACCGTCAGCAATACGCTGCGCAACAGCGACGGCAGCGAGCAGCCGCGCGAAAGCTTTACTTACCGCCGCCTCAATCCCGCGCTGGGGCTGGTGCAGAAGCTCGGCGGCGGCGTCACGGTATTCGGCGGCTACGCGCAGAACAACCGCGTGCCCACGGTGCTCGAACTCGGCTGCGCCGACCCCGCGCGCCCGTGCCGCCTGCCGGCCGGGCTGCAGGCCGATCCCTACCTGAAGCAGGTGGTCTCGCACGCCTATGAAGCCGGCGTGCGCTGGCGCCCCGGCAAGGACACCGAGGTCACCGCCACGCTCTACCGCATCGACAACCACGACGACATCTTCTTCCTGCGCGCGCCCGACACCCGGCTCGGCTATTTCGCCAACTTCGACCGCACCCGCAACCAGGGGCTCGACCTGAGCGCGCGCCAGCGGGTTGGCGACGTTACGCTGCGGCTGGCCTACAGCTACCTGCAGGCCACCTACCAGGCGGCAGGCCAGCTGGCGGTCGGCGAACGCACCATCGAGATCCAGCCCGGCATGCGCATGGCCGGCCTGCCGCGCCATACGCTCAAGCTTGGCGCCGACTGGCAGCCGCTGGCCGGGCTGACGCTCGGCGCCGACCTGGTCGCCGTGTCCGGCAGCGTCGCCAGCGGCAACGAGGACGGCCTGCGCGGGGATACGCAACCAGGCCAGCCGCCCAAAACCGCCGACTGGCATGTGCCTGGCTACGCCACCGTCAACCTGCGCGCGACGTACAAGGTCAACAAGCGCTTCGAGGTCTATGCGCGCGTGGCGAACCTGTTCGACCGGCGCTACGAGACCTATGGGCAGGTGGCGAACAACGTCTTTCCCGGCGGCAGCCTGGTGCAGCCGCACGTGGCGCCAGGCGATGCCGCGACGGCGTTGTTCGTGGCGCCGGGGGCGCCGCGCAGCGTCTGGGTGGGGCTGGTGTACCGGATGTAGGGAATGGCCCTCAGGAGGGCGCCTGCAAGCTGCGCCGCCCCCAGTTTTCGGCCGGCCGTTCGAGGTGCAGGCGGATGAAATCCATCAGCGTGCGAGCGCCGGACCAGCGAGGCCCCGCGCGCGGGAGAAGGGAGCGTTTGCGCCGGGGTGGTGGCAAGCACCAGCGCTCGCGCGTAATCGCCTCAGAACGAGCGCGGCATCCCCAGGATATGCTCGCCCACGTACGAAAGAATCAGGTTCGTCGAAATCGGCGCCACCTGGTACAGGCGCGTCTCGCGGAACTTGCGCTCGACGTCATACTCCGCCGCGAAGCCAAAGCCGCCGTGGTACTGCACGCAGGCATTGGCCGCTTCCCACGACGCATCCGCCGCCAGCATCTTGGCCATATTGGCTTCGGCACCGCACGGCTGGTGCGCGTCGAACAACTTTGCCGCCTTGAAGCGCATCAGGTTGGCAGCCTCGACGTTGACGAAGGCCCTGGCGATCGGGAACTGCACGCCCTGGTTCTGCCCGATCGGGCGGCCGAACACCACGCGCTCGTTGACGTACTTGGTCACCTTGTCGATAAACCAGTAGCCGTCGCCAATGCACTCGGCAGCGATCAGCGTGCGTTCGGCGTTAAGGCCGTCGAGAATGTACTTGAAGCCCCTGCCTTCCTCGCCGATCAGGTTCTCGGCCGGAATCTCAAGATTGTCGAAGAACAGCTCGTTGGTCTCGTGGTTGACCATGTTGAGGATCGGCTGGACGGTCAGTCCCTTGCCGATCGCTTCGCGCAGGTCGACGACGAAGATCGACATGCCTTCCGACTTCTTCGTGCACTCGGCCAGCGGCGTGGTGCGCGCCAGCAGGATCATCAGGTCCGAATGCTGCACGCGCGAGATCCACACTTTCTGGCCGTTGACGACATACTTGTCGCCCTTGCGCACGGCGGTGGTCTTGATCTTTGTCGTGTCGGTGCCCGTGGTCGGCTCCGTCACGGCCATCGACTGCTGGCGCAGTTCGCCGCTGGCGATCCTGGGCAGGTACAGCTTCTTCTGCTCGGCCGAGCCGTGGCGCAGCAGCGTGCCCATGTTGTACATCTGGCCGTGGCAGGCGCCCGAGTTGCCGCCGGCACGGTTGATTTCCTCCATGATCACGGAGGCCTGCGTCAGGCCCAGGCCCGAACCGCCATACTCTTCCGGGATCAGCGCGGCCAGCCAGCCGGCCGCGGTCAGTGCATTGACGAATTCCTCGGGATAGCCCCGCACTTCGTCAACCTTGCGGAAGTACTCCGACGAGAACTGCCCGCACAGGTCGCGCACGGCTTCACGGATTTCCTGGTATTCATCGATTCGGTTCTGCACAGCCTTGCCTCCGACTTGCCTGGGGTTAGTTCAGTTCTGCCGACGCGCTCATCGCGAGAGCGCCGTCTTCATGGCGGATCCACAGCTCGACGGACTTGCCGTCCTGGCTGCGCTTGCCGCAGACGTATATGCGTTGCGGCACGAAGGTGGGCCGGACACCGCGGAAAGAGAAGCGCCTGACCACCGCATCCGGCAGGTTATTGCGCACCAGTTCCATCAGCAGCATCGCCTGCAGCGGGCCGTGGAGGATCAGGTCCGGGTAGTGCTCGACCGCGGTCACGTATTGCTTGTCGTAGTGGATGCGATGGCCGTTGAAGGTCAGCGCGGAGAAGCGGAACAGCAGCACGGGGTCGGTCGCCACCTCCTGGACCCACTCCTCGTCCGTCGGCGCCGGGACCGGTTCCGGTGCGGGCGCGTTGGGCGAGGCGTTCTCGCGGTAGACGATGTCATGCTCCTCCGTGACCGCCAGGCCATCGGGGCCCGAGTACTTGTGCTCGACCGTGACAAAGGCGAGCGACCCGGTGCGGCCGGTCTTGGCGCTCACATCGAGGATGCGCGACACCTTGGAGACCGCATCGCCGACGCGCAGCGGCTGGTGGAACCAGAGCCGGCCACCGGCCCACATGCGGCGCGGCAGCGGCACCGGCGGCAGGAAGCCGCCACGGCTGGCATGGCCGTCCGAACCCAGCTCGGACTGGCGGTGCAGCGGCAGGAAGTACAGCCAGTGCCAGAGCGGCGCGATGGCCGTGCCGCGGACCGTTACGGGGTTCTCATAGTCCAGCGTTGCCGCCAGGGCCTTTACGGGATAGGCAGTGATCTCGTCCTGGCTCTCAGTGGTCCTGCCGATCCATTCCTTCAACTTCACAACGTCCATCACATCTCTCTGGTGTTGATTGCGTGGGTTCCACTATGCGCGCTGCGGCGCTGCGCTCCAATTCGAAAGTTCGGAACGAGCCATTCGCCCGCGCGGAAAGCAGTCTTCAGCCGGCGCGGCCCGCCTGGCGCAGCAGGTCGGCCGCGCGCGCGATCACAGGGGCGTCGACCATCTCGCCATCGAGCTGGAAGGCACCGGGCCTTGACCTTGCGCCCTCGATCACACGCGCGGCCCATGCCAGCTGCGCTTCCGACGGGCGATAGGCAGTGTTCACCGCATCCACCTGCGACGGATGGATGCAGAGCTTGGCGCCGAATCCCAGCCGCCGGCCGCGTGTGCTGGCGGCGCGGAGCTCATCGGCATCGGCAATGGAGACCGTCACCCCGTCCACCGGCGGTGCAATGCCCGCGGTCCTTGAAGCCAGCACGAGCATGGAGCGGAAGAACAGTAGCTCCTGGTCGTCGCCCTCGATACCCAGCTCCGTGCGGAAGTCCACGGTGCCGAAGATCAGGCGCTCCACACCCGGCGCCGCGGCGATCTCCGCCACGCTGGCCATGCCGGCGGCAGTCTCGATCAGAGGCAGCACCTTGATCGCCGGTGGCAGGTGCCGGGTCACCTGCGCGATCTGCGCGGCACTCTCCGCCTTCGGCAACACGACGCCCTGCACGCCAGGCTTCAGGCAGGCGCGCACGTCGTCCTCGAACCAGCGTGTCTGCGTAGCGTTGATGCGTACCAGGCCGGTGCCGCCTGCCGCCAGGTAGTCGGCGAGCAGGTGCCGGGCCCGGTCCTTGTCTTCTTCCGATACGGCATCCTCGAGATCGAGGATGACCCGGTCGGCGCCCGAGGCATGAGCCTTGGCAAAACGTTCGGGGCGGTTGGCCGGGACGAACAGATACGAGCGGGCGATAGCGGTGGTTGTCATGGAAACTCTGCTGGCGACAGGCGAGCGCCTGTCTCCCGCCGGCTAGTGGCGGGAAGATGGCAAACACAGAAAAACAGGCGGAAGGACCCGGCGCGGACTAGATCGCGCCCTCCGCATGCAGTCGCGCGACGTCGTCGCCGCTGTAGCCGAGCTCGCGCAGGATCGCTTCGCTGTGCTCGCCCAGCGCGGGGATGGCATCCATGCGCGGCTCGAAGGCATTCGACAGGCCCGGCGGCAGCATCGCGGGGATCACCCCGACCGGGGACCGGACCGAGGTCCAGCGCTCGCGTGCCTTGAGCTGCGGATGGTTCCACAGGTCGCGCATGTCGTTCATGCGCGCGTTGGCGATCTGCGCGCGCTCCAGCCGCTCGACCACGTCGTCGATCGTCAAGGCGGCGAAGACCTCGGTGATTACCTGCGTCAGCTCGACCCGGCTCTTCGAGCGCAGGGAGTTGGTGACGAAGCGCTCGTCGGTGCTGAGTTCCGGCCGCTCCAGCACGACACGGCAGAAGGCCTCCCATTCGCGCTCGTTCTGCAGGCCCAGGATGATGGTCTTGCCGTCGCCGGCGGTGAACGGTCCATATGGGAAGATGGTGGCATGCGAGGCGCCGGCGCGCGGAGGCGGCGTGGCGCCGTCGAAGGCGTAGTACAGCGGGAAGCTCATCCACTCGGCCATGCTTTCCAGCATCGACACATCGATATGCGCGCCCTTCCCGGTCTTGCCGCGCTGTAGCAGCGCCGCCAGGATATTGGTGTAGGCATACATGCCGGCCGCGATATCCGCGATCGAGCAGCCCGCCTTGGACGGGCTCTCCGGCGTGCCGGTGATCGAGACGAAACCGGACTCGGCCTGGATCAGCAGGTCATAGGCCTTCTTGTCGCGGTACGGGCCGTCGTTGCCATAGCCGGAGATATCGCAGACGACGATGCCGGGATAGCGCTGCGACAGCGCTTCGTAGGACAGGCCCAGCCGGTCGGCGGCACCCGGTGCCAGGTTCTGCACCAGCACATCGGCCTGGTCCAGGATCTTCTGCAGGATTGCCGGCGCTTCCGGATGCTTCAGGTCCAGCGCCAGGCTTTCCTTCGAGCGGTTGGTCCAGGCGAAGTGCGACGACATGCCGTCGACGCGCTCGTCGTAGCCGCGCGCGAAGTCGCCGACCTTCGGCCGCTCGATCTTGATAACGCGTGCACCCAGGTCTGCCAGCTGGCGGGTACAGAACGGCGCAGCAATCGCATGCTCCAGGGAAACCACGGTAATGCCATCAAGGGGACGCATAGCAGCCTTTTCGTGAAGATTGCGCTCGCACTGCCATCGCGGCACGAACGGCGGGGATCCGGTTGGCGGCCCGCTTCGCTAGTCGCATCGCCAGCCGCTTCGCTGCAAGTCTCGCAGTCCCGGCATGGCCCGTAAATCTCGTTTTCTCGAAGCAGCCGTTCACCCACGCCGAAAGCACCGCCCTGGCGTGCCCGGCAACGGTTTACGCTCCATGCGGCACCTTGATAAAGTTACGCCCAAGGAGCCCCCATGCATTTTGATTTTGCCGACCTGAGGCTGTTTGCGCGCATCGCCGAAGAAGAGAACCTGTCGCGCGGGGCGAGAAAGGCATTTCTGTCGCCCGCGGCGGCCAGCGCGCGACTCAAGGCGCTGGAAGACCAGCTCGGCACCCGGCTTTTCTACCGCGAAAGCAAGGGCCTGGCCCTGACCCCGGCCGGCGAGCGCCTGCTGCGGCATACACGCGTGATCGAACGCCAGTTCGAGCACGTGCGCAGCGAGTTCGAGGAATATTCGAAAGACTCGGTCGGCCATATCCGCATCTTTGCCAACACGACGGCGGTCACCGAGTTCATGCCCGAGGTGCTGGCCCGCTTCATGGCGGAGCGCCCTGCCGTCACCGTTGACCTGCAGGAACGCCTGACGCGGGACATCATCCGCGGGATACTGGACGGCAGCGCGGACCTTGGCATTATCTCCGGACCGCTCAATGCGGAAGGGCTGGAGGTCATCCACTTCAGCACCGACAAGCTGGTGCTGGCCACGCCGGTGGGACATCCGCTGACGCGGAAGAAGAACGTCACCTTTGACGACACGCTCGAATACGAGCATGTCAGCCTGCATGAAGGCAGCACGCTGCATGCGTTCCTGACCGAACTCGTGCGCGACCAGCGCCGCAAGCTGCAGATCCGCATCCAGATCCGCAGCTTCGAAGCGATGTGCCGGATGATCGAAGCCGGCGTCGGCATCGGCGTGGTGCCGTTGTCGGCCGCATTGCGGCATCGCCAGACCATGAAGATCGACATCATCGAGTTGCCCGAGGCCTGGGCGGTACGCGAGCGCGCGGTGATCGTGCGCGAGCTGGACGGCTTGCCCGGGTGCGCGAAGGCGCTGATCGATGAACTGATCGAAGTGGCGCAGGCCGCGGGCGGGAGCCCGGAAGGCGCGCTTTCAAGATGACCCACACCAGGGCAGCCTTCTCGCGCCTGGCGGATCGCGAAAGGATTGCCCGAAGCGGCTGATGCTCGATGGCGCCTGGCCCGGGGGCAACATGGATCATGTGTGACTGCTCCGGCGACAGCACGCCCGCCGCTTGCAAAGATTTACAAATTGCTCTGGTGCCGGTGCCTTTTGCAGCGGCGCGCCGGGAATCAAGCATCACTTCGCAAGTGCCCTGGCACGGACGGCTTCGACAAACCATGCCACGTCAGTCACTTTCGGCGAAAAACCGTATGCAAGGCGTTGCAGTAGGGTTTCATCGAATGTGTTACTGAATGTAAATGACGTAACTTGATTGCATGTTGTTCCGCCGACTTTGCAAGGTCGGTAGCCCTGAGCAGTGGGGACGTCATGCAGCATTCCAATCGATTCGCGTGCGGCCTGAGCGGCACGCTCGCATCCGGCCACAGCAGCCGGAACAGCCGTCCCGGCAAGACGCCCGCTATCCGCGCTCAGGTAATTCGTCACCGACGGCACTTCGGCCGTGCCCAGCGCCTCACCACGGCGCTTCAACGCCCGCCTACCGCCTGCCGACCTGCGTTACAAGCCTGCCGTCCGCCGCTTTGCCTTGAGCGAAGTCGCTCCTGCAGCTGTCCGGCGCACCCTGTGCGCTGAAGCGATCGCGGCATCGCGCCAGCAAGAGGCCCGGTTTGCCGGACCCGGCCTTGGATCAACGCGGCAACCATATTTTCGGAAGGCAGGGATTGCCATGGCGCTCTATGCTCTGCGTGAACTCACGCTGCAGTCGGTCGGGCCGCTCGGGGCCATGATCGAAGCGGGTCAGCGTGCCGTCGATTTCTGGGGCGAGTCCATCGCGTGGCTGCCCGGGATGCGCGAGGCCGGTGCCGCGCTTGATTTGTTTACCCGGCTGACCAGGTCCTACGGGAAGCCTCGCTTCGCCATCGACGAGGTCATCGTGTGCGGTCAACAGGTGCCGGTTACCGAGACCGTGCTGATCGAGGCGCCCTTCTGCCGGCTGCTGCATTTCAGGAAGGACATGCCATGCCCCGGTCCCCGCGTGCTGCTGGTGGCGCCGCTCTCGGGCCACTACGCCACGCTGCTGCGCCCGACGGTCGAAGCCTTGCTGCCCGGGCATGATGTCTACATTACCGACTGGGCCGATGCGCGCCTGGTCCCGCTCGATGCGGGCGGCTTTGACCTTGGCAATTACGTCGATTACCTCAAGCAGTTCATGCGATACCTCGGCGCCGGCACGCATATCGTGGCGGTATGCCAGCCAGGGGTTCCGGTGCTCTGTGCGGCCGCCCAGATGGCCGAGGACAACGAGCACGCCCAACCGTGCTCCATGACGCTGATCGCCGCGCCGATCGACACCCGCGTCAGCCCGACGGCGGTCAACCGGTTCGCGCAAAAATATTCGCTGCCATGGTTCGAGTCGAATGTCATCGAACGCGTACCCGACAGTTACCCGGGACGGGGGCGCAAGGTTTATCCCGGCTTCCTGCAGCTTGCTGGCTTCGTCTCGATGAACGTCGCACGCCACGCCGGCGCGCACCTTGACTATTACCGCCACCTGGTCGATGGCAGGCAGCACGAGGCCGCCAGGCATCGCCAGTTCTATGACGAGTACAACGCCGTGCTCGACGTGCCGGCCGAGTACTACCTGGAAACCATCCGGAAGGTTTTTCTGGAGCATCACCTGTGCCGCGGCTGCATGGAGGTTGGCCAGCGCCGCGTCTGCCCCGAGGCCATCACGAACGTGTCACTGCTGACCATCGAAGGCAGCGAGGACGACATCACCGGCCGGGGCCAGACCGAAGCGGCCCACGCACTCTGCACAGGCATTGCCGATGACCGCAGAGCGCACCTGGTCGTTGACGGCGTGGGTCACTACGGGACGTTCGCCGGCCAGGGATTCCGGCAATCCATCCTGCCGGCCATTTCGCAGTTCATCCAGCGGTGTGCGGACTGAGCGCAATGTCACAGCCTCGAAGCGAGGTGCGGACCTATAACCTTTGCCCGCATGCCTTTTTCGTGCGGCCGTGATGAAAATCATTTGGTTAGAGCTTCTGCGCGCGTATGCTGGAACTGCCATCTTGGCAAGCAACGCACCAGGAGCAATCATGGCAAAGAGTCAACTACGCAGCACTCGCGAACCGAAAAAACCCAAGCAGCCCAAGAAGCCGCCAGTGCCGGCAACCCCGTTCAGCATGGTTCATTCGAGGGTCGGAAACGAAGGTGTCGCCAAGAAGAAGACATAAATCGGTTGGCCGCACAGACGCGGCACATTACACGCAACTTAACTTGTATGGCACTTGCCTTCCCCAACCCCAGCCGCAGCTATGATGCATCCAGGCATGGCGTGTGGTTCTGGGGTTATGACAACGCACGCGAAATTAGCTTCCTTGTGGACGACCGCGTACTGCTGAGTTTCGACTCCGCGCCCTGTTCCGACGAAGCCGGGGTGCTGGCCTCCTTTGACCGGCATCGCGATGAGATTCTGAAGATCGCCATGGCGCTCTATGCCGAGGGGCAGCAGACTCTCTACGTGCTGCACTGAGGAGCCTGCTAATGCGCGCCTGCCGGCAAGCCCCCGCTGCCGCCAGGGCTGCCGCGGTCTGGCTGCTGGTGGCGGCCATGGCCGCCGGGGCCTGGCTGCTGCCGCGCATCGCGCAGCCGCCGCAGTATCATCGTTTTGCCGATCCTTACGCCTGCTTCGGCACGCCCCACTGCCTCGACATCGGCTCGAACCTGCTGTTCCTGCTCGCGGGCGCGGCCGGCCTGCGCTATCTCGGTGCGAGTGCCTCCAGCCGAGCTTTTATCGCACCCGTTGAGGCCTGGCCCTACCGGGTGCTTTTTCTCGCCGTCTTCCTCGTGGGGCTGGGCTCGGGTTACTACCACCTGGCCCCGGACAACCAGCGGCTGGTGTGGGACCGGGCACCGCTGGCGCTCGCGCTGATGGCCTGGCTGGGCGCCAACGTGTGCGAGCGCGCCAGCCTGAAGGCCGGCTTGCGGCTGCTGCCGCTGCTGCTGATCGCGGGGCCGGCCAGCGTCGGCTACTGGGCATGGAGCGAAGCCCGCGGCAGCGGAGACCTGCGCCCTTACCTCTTGGTCCAGGCCTGCGCCATGCTGGTGGTGCCGCTACTGCTCTGCCTCTATGCACCGCGCTACACTGGCGACCGGGATGTGCTGGCCATCACCGGCGGCTATGCGCTGGCCCTGGTTTGCGATGTACTGGACCACCAGATCGCCGCGCTGACGGGACTGGTCAGCGGGCACACGCTCAAGCACGTGATCGCAGCGCTGGCCGTGTATGGCGTCGTGCTTAGGCTGAAGCGGCGCCGCATCCTGGAGGAAGGGACATGACGGTACCCGAACCGCCTGAAAGCGCGCTTCAGGAGAAACATGCCATGACGGCAAGCGAAAACCCCTCTCCGGCAACATATCCTGGTCGCTACTGGCATTTCCTGGACGACGGCCGCATGCAATGCGACCTGTGTCCGCGCCATTGCCGCCTGCATGACGAGCAGCGCGGCGCCTGCTTCGTGCGTCAGCGGGTTGGCGGCCGGATGCTGCTGACCGCCTATGGCCGCTCATCCGGCTTCTGCATCGACCCGATCGAAAAGAAGCCGCTCCACCACTTCTACCCGGGCAGCGCCGTCCTGTCGTTCGGCACGGCAGGCTGCAACCTGGCCTGCAAGTTCTGCCAGAACTGGGACATCAGCAAATCGCGTGAAATGGAGACACTGGCCGTGGCAGCCATGCCCGAAGCCATTGCCGAAGCGGCGGCGGCCCATGACTGCAAGAGCGTGGCTTTCACCTATAACGACCCGGTGATTTTCGCCGAATACGCGATGGACGTTGCCGATGCCTGCCGCGAACTGGGCATCATGGCGGTGGCGGTAACCGCCGGGTATATCGGCGAGCAGGCACGACGCGATTTCTATGGCCGGATGGACGCGGCAAACGTCGACCTGAAGGGCTTTACCGACGCGTTCTATGTTGCATTCACGGGTGCACATCTGCAGCCTGTGCTGGATACGCTCCTGTACCTGAAGCACGCGACCAAAGTCTGGTTCGAGATCACAACCCTGCTGATTCCCGGCAAGAACGACAGCGATGAGGAAATCCGCGCGGAGGCCCGGTGGATCGCGAGGGAACTTGGCACCGACGTCCCGCTGCACTTTACAGGGTTTCATCCCGACTACAAGATGCGCGACGTGCCGCCGACGCCGTTCTCCACGCTGGCGCATGCCCGCAAGCTCGCGATCAATGAGGGGCTGCGTTACGTGTACACCGGCAACGTCCACGACAGGGAAGGCGCAACCACCTACTGCCCCGCCTGCCGCGCACCGCTGATCGTGCGCGACTGGCATGCGATCGAGAGCTATCGCCTCACGCCAACCGGAACCTGCCCCGACTGCTTTGAGCCGGTTGCCGGTTGCTTCGGGCATTTCGAGCATCACTTCGGGCGGCGCCGGATTCCCGTGCACATCGGAACGTAGCCCAGTGGTGCAGCGCTGACGGCCCATGCCAGCAAACCTCTCTCCCGAGTACAAACAGGCCGAGCAGGCCTATCGGCTGGCGCGCCAGCCGCGTGAGCAGCTCGAGTGCCTGAAGGAGATGCTCCGTGTCATTCCCAAGCACAAGGGGACGGAGCGCCTGCAAGCCGATATCAAATCGCGGATCAGGGAACTGACCCACGAATCCGCGGGCCACGGGAAGGCGGCTCGCAAGGGGCCGTCACATGCGGTGCATGCCGAAGGCGCGGCCCAGCTCTGCCTGATCGGCCCGTCCGGCGCGGGAAAATCCAGCCTGCATGTGCGGCTGACAGGATCGGGCAGCGAGGCCGGGCCCTATCCTCACCCAACCCAGTTTCCGGTCCCCGCCATGTTGCCGTTCGAGGACATTGCATTCCAGCTCGTGGACCTGCCACCTGTCTCAGCCGAATTCATGCAACCCGGGATCACCGACATGGTGCGGGTGACAGACGGCGTGCTGCTCGTGGTCGACCTGAGTGCGCCCGACTGTACGGAACAGCTGGCGCTGATTCTCCGGCGACTCGCCGAAGCCAGGATCAACCTGTCGGAGCGCTGGCCGGGCGAGGCGGACAGCCCTGCCGCATCGGCCGCATCGCCGGCGTCGGCGCCTGACCCGTTCAGTGTCCACCTCCCTGCACTGCTGCTGGCCAACAAGGCCGATCTCGCCAGCCCCGACGACGCGGCCGTGCTCGAAGACCTGCTCGGCGTACATTTTCCGGCGCTCGCAACCTCGGCAACCCGCGGACAAGGACTGGCCGAAATCGGTCCGTTTCTTTTCAGGGCCCTGGGCATTGTGCGTGTTTACACCAAGGCCCCCGGGAAACCCGTCGAGCAGAGTCGGCCGTTTACGATGCGCCGCGGCGACACCGTACTGGATGTCGCCCTGCGGGTGCACCCGGATCTCGCGCGTACGTTCAAATTCGCCCGCATCTGGGGGAGCGGCAAGTTCAGCGGGCAGCAGGTGGGCGCCGATCATCCGGTCGCCGATCGGGACGTCGTGGAACTGCATGCATAGGCGCATCGCCGGCCAAAAGCAGCGCCCCTTGGCAGAGTGGATCAGGCTGCGCGCGGCGGCACAGCCGGATTCACGTTGACCTGTTCGTCGGCCGCCCTATAATCAACCTGCTGGCTGAGAGGCGCTTTGACAAGGCGAAGGCAGGTCAGCGAAACGATCATGTTTCCTGGATGGTTTGCTGGTTGAAGCGTGATCGTGCAGGCGAAATACGCCTGCAGGTCCGAGCCGGATCATGAGTTGCTGACCCGGTTCGGACGCCCCCTGGTGGCTGAAAAGGCTGAAAGGGCGAAAGCGCCGAGCACCTGCAGAAGGTGCTTTTTTGTTGGGTGTTCCCTAGATATCGGGAGCCAGCAGCACTCCGCTTTTCACGGTGTGGATCAGCGCAAGGCGATCTTCGACAGCCTTGCGCAGGACTTCCCGTCCCCTGAACGGATCCGTCAGGTAACTGGCGTACTGGCTTGCCCGGATCTGCACCTTGAGGCTCATCATCGTCGATCCGCTCTCCGGCCATGTCACCATGAATGCCGGATGTCCGTCCGCGCATTCAACGAAAGCCGTGTCAGGAGACGCAAAACAGGAGTCAGCACCCTGGGCCAGGAACTGGAGATCCTTGTCCTTGAACTCGTAAGTTGCCATGTCTTTCTCCCATCGCGCGGAAGACCGTGGCGTGGACGTCATCAGCGCGGGCAGCAGCCGCCTCCGCTCATTCCCATGTTAATACGCCTGGAGCATCCCGGGAGGCGTGCCGGCGCGCGCGGCCGGCACTGCCCCCCGTCAGTCGAGTTCGATGTTCGCGCGCGCTCAGTCGGCCTCGACCTTCATGGTCTTCAGCAGCGGCTGCCACTTGTCGCTTTCGGCCTTGAGCCAGGTCTTCAGCCCCTCCGGCGTCTGCTTGTCGGCGGGCACGATCTCGGCGCCCAGGTCATCGAGGCGCTTGGCCACCACCGGATCCTTCAGCGCCTGCTGCAATGCCTTGGTCAGCCGCGCCACCACGGTCGGCGGCGTGCCCTTGGGCGCGTACACGCCATGCCAGACCTTCATCGAAAAGCCCTTCAACCCGCCCTCCTGCAGCGTCGGCGCATTAGGCAGCGCCTTGATGCGGTTGGGTGTGGTCACGCCATACAGCTTGACGCGGTTGGCGTTGATATGCGGCAGCGTCGAGGTGGTCTGGTCGCACAGCAGGTCGACCTGGCCGCCCAGCAGGGCAGTCATCGCGGGACCCGTTCCCTGGTAAGGGACAGCCGTCATCTTGACGTGCACCGCTTCCTCGAACAACAGGCCGCACAACTGCGACACCGCGCCGAGGCCGGCATTGGCCAGCGACACCTTGTCCTTGTTCTGCGCTACGTACTTCACCAGTTCAGCCGCGTTGGCGGGCGGCAGGTCCTTGCGGCCGAGCAACGTCATCGGCACATCGGCAACCTGGCCGATATATTCGAAATCCTTCAGCGGACTGTAGGACAGCTTCTTGTACAGCGCCGGCGCGGTGGCCATGCCGTTGTGATGGATCAGGATGGTGTAGCCATCCGGCTGCGCGCGCGCCACGAACGCCGCCGCGACGGTCCCGCCGGCGCCCAGGCGGTTTTCCACCACCACGCTCTGGCCCAGGTCCCTGGCCATCGCCTGGCCGAGTGCCCGCGACACGACATCGGTGGGTCCGCCTGCGGAGAACGGCACCACCAGCGTGATCGGCTTCGACGGAAAGGCATCCGCAGCCTGCGTCCCGCCGGCGAGCGCCAGGCCCAGCGCTCCGACCACCATCCATTGCCAACCCTTGCCCTGCACTGCTTGCGTCACCATCGTTGCCGTCTCCATGCTGCCGGCACCTGTGCACCGGTCGGTTATCGATCGGCGCCAGATTGCAGCACAAGGCTACGGCTGGCTATCCGGATTTCCCGAACGGACCATATGGCAAAACCGAATGCAGGGATGACTTCGAGGGACTGGCAGGCACGCAGCGGCGGCAAGCCGCGCATGGCAGAGCTTACCGGCAGGCGCGCGGCTCTTTCGCCCGGATGCGCCCAAGCGCCTTGAGGAAACGGTAACCCTGGAGCGTGACCTGCGGCCGGCTGACACTGGGCCCGACCCGTTCGAGCGTTATCAGCTGGTGCGCGAGCAGCGCTTCCACATCGGTCCGGTCCAGCTCGGGCGGGTCGCTGCTGTCGTTGACAAGGACCAGGGTGGCAAACTCGTGATGACTCAGCACAGGCGTCTCCTCGGCAAACATGGGTAGTGTGTTGCAACGGGACTGCGCTAGCGCCCTCTGTGGTCCGGTCTGGTGGTGCAGACCCTGTTTTCCGGGGCGCCTAGATTGGCTGGCGACGCTTACCGTTTGCGCCGCGAAAGTCCATCTTAGTCGGTCGCCCGGGACTGTTCAATGCCGGATGCAGAACGAAGAGCCGCTGCATTATCCTCACATTGCCCTGCCAGTCGGCGCTCGCGCCGCGGTGCAACATGGAGATGCGGCGGCAATGTCCGACCGGTTAGTCGGTATGCGAATTCCCGCCGCGCCCGCGCAGCGCCGGCAGCCTGCGCCCATGAAAGACAGTAGCCTCAGCCATGCACACGACACCCTTCATTGCCATCGGCAAACGACTTGCGCCGCCGCGCTTCCTGGTGTGCGGCGCCATCCTGATCGTCGCGACCGGCGCGGCGGCAGCACTCGGCGCGCAGCTGCGCATCGCGCTGCTGATCGGCTTCGATTTCGCCGCGCTGGTCTTCCTTGGCGCCGCGCTGCCGCTGTTGCGCGCCGATGCCGCTACGATGCGGCGCACCGCAGAACACAACGACGCCAACCGGCCCGCATTGCTGGCAATCACCGTGCTGCTGTCGATGGTCATCCTGGTGGCGATCGGCACGCTGGTCGCGCGCCCCGGGACGCCGCACTGGCTCGACGTCGCGCTGATCGTCGCCACGCTGGTCCTGTCCTGGCTCTTCGCCAATACTGTCTTCACGCTGCACTATGCGCATCTCTTCTACCTGCAGTCGCCCACCGGCGACCGGCGCGGACTGGAAGTGCCCGGCGTGCGGGAACCCGGCTACTGGGACTTCCTGTATTTCAGTTTCACGCTGGGCATGACGTTCCAGACGTCGGACATCACCATTCACGGCGCGCATATGCGCAGGGTGGTGCTGGCGCACTGCATGGCCGCGTTCCTGTTCAACATGGGGATCCTGGCGTTCACCGTGAACGCCCTCGGCGGCTTGTAGCACGGGTGGTCCGGCGTTCATCTGTCTGACATATACGCCCGCCAGAATCCGTGACGTCATTCAAGCCACGGAGTCGTCATGACCCACACAATTGAAGTCCGCGGGCTTTCCAAATCGTTCCGCGCGGACCGCAAGGCGCTTGACGAGGTCACGCTTAGCGTTGCCCCCGGCGAAATGGTTGCACTGCTGGGCGCCTCGGGATCGGGCAAGTCTACGCTGCTGCGCCACATGGCCGGCTTTGTCACCGCCGATGCCGGCGAGATCCTGGTCAACGGCCGCCCGGTGCAGCGCAATGGCCGCCTGGCCCGCAACGTGCGCCAGGTGCGCGGCGAAATCGGCTTCGTCTTCCAGCAGTTCAACCTGGTGGGCCGGTTGCCGGTGATCACCAATGTGCTGGTCGGCATGCTGGCCCGCATCCCGAAATGGCGCAGCCTGTTCCGCATCTTCAAGGCCGATGAACTGCGTTCCGGGCTCGATGCACTCGCCCAGGTTGGTATAGACGACTATGCGTTTCAGCGCGCCTCGACGCTGTCGGGCGGCCAGCAGCAACGCGCGGCGATTGCGCGCACGCTGGTGCAGAACGCGCGCGTGATCCTGGCCGACGAACCGATCGCCTCGCTCGACCCGGAGTCGTCGCGCCGCGTGATGTCGCTGCTCACCCAGATCAACCGCACGCGCAAGGTGGCGGTGGTGGTATCGCTGCACCAGGTGGACGTGGCCATGCGCTACTGCCCGCGCGTGGTGGCGCTGCGCCACGGCAAGGTGGTCTATGACGGTCCCTCGGCGGCGCTGACGTCGGCCATGCTGCGCGACCTGTACGGCACCGAGGCCGACGAGCTGCTGCACGATGCCGCAACGGATGCCGACGAACCCGCCGCGGCAATGCCCGCGCCCGCGATGGTCACCATGAACCTGGCGGCCGCCTGAGCGCCGCCCCTTCCCGCCCCTTCCCGCCCCTTCCCGCCCCTTCCCGCAGTCTTTCCCAAGCTTTCCCAATCGGAGTTGTCCATGCTTCGCAGAACCTTTGTCGCCGTCGTCGCTTCCGGCCTGGTCGCCCTGCCGTCCCTGTCCGCATTTGCCCAGGACGCCAAGAGCCTGAACATCGGCTTTATCTCGACGGAGTCGTCGTCAAACCTGAAGGCAGCCTGGCAGCCGCTGATCGACGATCTCAGCAAGACGCTGGGCGTGACGGTCAAGCCGTTCTTCGCCTCGGACTATGCCGGCATCATCGAAGGCATGCGCTTCAACAAGGTCCAGATCGCCTGGTTCGGCAACAAGTCCGCGATGGAAGCCGTGGACCGCGCCAATGGCGAGGTCTTTGCCTCGGTGATCGACAAGGACGGCAACCCGGGTTACTGGTCGCTGCTGATCGTCAACAAGGACAGCGACCTGAAGAGCGTCGAGGACGTGATCAAGCGCGGCAAGGAGCTGAGCTACGGCGCCGGCGACCCCAACTCGACCTCGGGCACCGCGGTGCCGGGCTACTACCTGTGGACCGCCAACAAGGTCGACCCGAAGACGCTGTTCAAGGCCGTGCGCATCGGCAACCACGAAGCCAACCTGCTGTCGGTGCTGAACAAGCAGGTCGACGTGGCGGTGAACAACACCGAAAACATGGAGCGCTACCGCATCAACACGGGCAAGAATCCGTTTGACCAGGTGCGCGTGCTGTGGAAGTCGCCGCTGATCCCGGCCGACCCGATGGTCTACCGCAAGGACCTGTCGCCCGAGCTGAAGAAGAAGATCCAGACCTTCTTCGTCAACTACGGCAAGGGCACCGACGCCGCACGCGAGAAGCAGGTGCTGGCCGCGCTGACGTACCAGGGCTTCCGCCCCTCCACCGATGCGCAGCTGGTGCCGATCCGCCAGATCGAGCTGGCCCGGGAGAAGGCCAAGATCGAGACCGACACCACGCTGGCCGCTGCCGACAAGGACAAGCGCCTGGCCGACGTCTCGCGCCGCCTGGCCGAGCTGGACAAGGCCGCCGCGGCCACCGCCGCGCAGTAACTGCGCCTTGCAGGGCCGGCCTGGCGCCGGCCCTGTGCCGTCCCCACATTCCCTGCTTCAAACCGGATTGCCCATGACCGCCACCGCCACGCCCGGCCTGCCCCCGTCGTCCCGAAACCCCGCCAGGCCGCCGCGCACGTCCCTTGCCATGACGCTGACCTGGGCGGTCGTGCTGGCCTTGCTCGGCCTGTCCTGGCAAGGCGCCGACATGCGCCCGCTGGACCTGCTGCGCGATTCCGACAACATGGCGAAATTCGCCGCCGAATTCTTCCCGCCCGATTTCCGCGACTGGCGCCACTACCTGGACGAGATGCTCGTCACCGTTCAGATCGCGCTGTGGGGTACCGCCATGGCAGTCGCGATGGCGGTGCCGCTGGGGCTGCTGTGCTCGGCCAATATTGTGCCCGCGTGGGTCTACCAGCCGGCGCGCCGCGTCATGGATGCCTGCCGGGCCATCAACGAGATGGTGTTCGCGATGCTGTTCATCGTCGCCGTCGGCCTGGGACCGTTCGCTGGCGTGCTGGCAATCTGGATCCACACTACCGGCGTATTGGCCAAGCTGTTTGCGGAAGCGGTCGAGGCGATCGACCCGCGCCCGGTCGAAGGCGTGCGCGCCACCGGCGCCGGCCCGGTCGAAGAGATCGTCTACGGCGTGATTCCGCAGGTGCTGCCGCTGTGGCTGTCGTTTGCGCTGTACCGCTTCGAGTCGAACGTGCGTTCGGCTTCGGTGGTGGGCATTGTCGGCGCCGGCGGCATCGGCTCCGTGCTGTGGGAAATCATCCGCAGCTTCCAGTATGGGCAGACCTGCGCGGTGATGATCATCATCATCCTGTTTGTGTCGAGCATCGACATTATTTCGGCGCAGATTCGCAAGGTGCTGGTGTGAGCGACATGCTGACGATCGAACGCATCGAAGCCCTCTTCGCCAGCCATGGCACCGAATGGTATGGCGGCGAGTCCATCAGCCAGACCGCCCATGCGCTGCAGTGCGCGCAACTGGCCGAACAGGCCGGCGAGCGCGATACGCTGGTCGTAGCGGCCCTGCTGCACGACATCGGCCACCTGATGCTCGCCGAAAGCACCACCACCGACATGCGCCACCAGGAGGCCGCCGCCGACGCGCTTGCGGCGCTGTTTGGCGAGCATGTTACCGAGCCCGTGCGGCTGCACGTCGCCGCCAAGCGCTACCTGTGCGCGGTCGATCGCGCCTACTTCGACACCCTGTCGCCCGCCTCAGTGCAGAGCCTGGCGCTGCAGGGCGGGCCCTATGACGCGGCCGGCGCCGAGGCGTTCGCCGCCAGCGCCCATGCCGACGCCGCGGTGCGCCTGCGCCGCTACGACGACCTGGCCAAGGTTGTCGACCTGGCCACGCCGCCGCTGGCACACTACCTCGCTATCGCCGCGCGCTGCGCGCACGCCCCCTCGTGAATGGTATGAACGGATTGCAGGACACGGCCGAAGCCGTGCTGGCGCTGCGCGAGGTGCGCGGTTCCGATGCCGAGCTGCGGCACCTGTCGGCGCTGCTCGCCGCCATGGATGGCGAGCCACCGTTGTCGCTGGAGACGATGCGCGAGCGGTATGCGACCATGCGGCGCTATCCGGATTATCGTTGCTACATGATGGTGGGGGCTGACGGGATACCGCTTGGCACGTTCAGCCTGCTGGTGTTTCCTGTGATGGTTCATGATGGACGGCCCGAGGCGATCGTCGAAGCCGTCGTGGTCGCGCCGCATGCGCGCGGCATGGGCGTTGGCAAGGCGATGATGCGGGAGGCCATGCGGCTGGCGCGGGAGGCTGGGGCTGGGAAGCTGGCGTTGTCGTCGAATGCGCGCCGGCTGCAGGCGCATCGGTTTTATCGGGGGCTTGGGTTTATTGAGCATGGGGTTAGTTTTAGTATTGGGCTTTGAGGCACGGACTTGTCGCTGCTTGGGACATGCTGTCGGCATGTTTAATGCCCCCCGTCGCTGTTGATGACATGCTGTCGGCCGCGTCGCTGTTGATGACATGCTGTCGGCCGTTGAACCGCCTGGTTCCGCCCTCCTGGGCGGGTCACTTTTTGTCCGAAGCGACAAAAAGTAACCAAAAAGCGCGTTTACTGCCCTGGGCGGGCGGCCACTCTTATCGTAGTGGGCTACGGCTTTCGTACGGGGCTTTGCTTCGTTGCAGAGCCGGGCTGCCTGACGCCGTGGTGCGCCACGGTGGGTCGGGATTGACGCGATGTTTGAACGAGCCCAGAGCTGGGCGTGGCCCCTGCTGCGGGCGGCATGGTAGGAACGCCTTCGGCTGCGCTGCGCGCCGGCCCTAAGGTGGCGGGTTGCCCCCAACGGTCCTCGCCCCGGCTTGCCCCGCGTCATTCACGACGGCGCTGTGCGAGCGCAGCGACGCACTCCGTGCCCGAGCCCCCGACCTACGATACTGCGCGCGCGAAGCGCAGCCGTAGGCGTCCCCGCGTTGACGCCGGCAGCAGGCGGCCTACGCCCGGCATGGGGATTGTCCAATAGTGGGTCGACGCAGCCACTATCCCAAACTCACCTGGCGTAGCAGGTTCGAACCACCAGCCACAT
>NZ_SMNY01000057.1:0-71918 GCF_004353535.1 Cupriavidus sp. L7L | reverse complement strand
CCGTCAGCTTGAACCTCGACCGTGCCGTGCTGGGCATTGGCAACCTGCGCAATCGTCAGCGTGTCCCCGTCGGGGTCGCTATCATTGGCCAGAAATTGCGCCGTGTTGATGATGAACGGCGTATTCTCATAGCCAGAGAAGCCGTCATCGACCGCGACCGGCGTGGTGTTGATCTTCTCCAGGTTGACCGAGGTGGTGGCCGTGGCAAAGCCACCGGCGCCATCGGCGCCATCGGCGATAGTGTAGGTGAAGTGCCCCGCCGCGCCTGGAAAGCCCCCATAGCCCGGATCCGGCAGGAAGGTGACCGAGCCATCGGCGTTCAGGCGCACGGTACCGTGCTCAGCATCCGCCACGCCAACGATGCGCAGGTCGCCGTGCGAGTTGTCGATGTCGAAGTCATCGGCCAGCAGCGCCGCAGCCGTCATGGTGATGGCCACGCCCTTGCGCCCGTCGACGATGTTGTCGTTGGCAATCGGGGCGTCATTGACCGCCGCCACATGGACGGTGGCCGTCGCGGCCGAGATGCCACCGACCCCATCGCTCACCTCGTAGGTAAAGCTGGCGTCGCCAAAAAAATCCTGGTCTGGCACAAAGCGAATGGAGCCGTCCGGGTTCAGCGATACGGTGCCATGGCTGGCATTTCCCACCTTGGTGATGGCGAGCGCATCGTGCGGGTTGTCCACGTCGCGGTCATTCGCCAGCAGTGCGGCCTGCTCAATGGTGAGCGCGGTATCTTCGGTGCTTGCGATGACATCGTTCGTCAGCCGAGGCGCATCGTTCACGGGCACTAGGTCGATATCGACCCGGCCGGTCGTCTTGGCTCCGTGCGGATCGGATACCGTGTACTCAAAGCTGGCCGCCCCGAAATAATCCGCCTCTGGGATGAACTGGACCGAACCATCCGGGTTCAGTCGCACCTCGCCATGTAGCGCATTGCCCACCGCCACCAGCTTGAGCGAATTCTGCGCATCATCGACATCCCGGTCATTGGCCAGCAGGCTCGCGGCGGTAAAGGTCACTGCCTCATCCTCAGTGCCGCCGAACTGCTCGCCGGTGACGATGGGTGCATCGTTCACCGGGGCAAGATCCACCATCGCCATGGCTTCGGTGTAGCCACCGGCACCGTCCGTCACGGTATAGAAGAAGGTCGCCGTACCGTAGAAGTCCTGCTCGGGCACGAAGCGGATCTGCCCGTCCGGCAGCAGTTCGACCGTGCCGTGCTGGCCGGCCCTCACCGAGAACACATTCAGGTCGCTGCGTGGATTGTCGACATCCCAGTCGTTGTTGAGCAGCGCCGCCTGCTGGATCAGCAGCACGGTATCCTCGTCGGTGCTGACGGTCTCACCGGTGACGACCGGGACATCGTTGACCGGGTGGATCCCCAGGGTGACGGTGGCCGGCGTCAGGCCGCCATTGCCGTCAGACACCCAATAGGTGAAACTGGCCGGCCCGAAGTAGTCGTGATTGGGCAGGAAGCGCACGTTGCCGTCCGCGTCCAGCTTCACCAGCCCGTGCTGGGCATCGGAGACCGCCACGATACGTAGCACATCGCCCACCGTGGGCGAATCGACGTCGTAGTCGTTGGCCAGCAGCTGCGCCGAGGTCAGCAGGATCCCGGTATCTTCGTCGGAAGCGACGTTCTCGCCCGCGGTGACCGGCGCATCGTTGACCGGCGCGATGTCCAGGTTCACCCGGCCCATCGCTTGCAGGCCATACTGGTCTTGCACGACGTAGCGAAAGCGGGCCGGTCCCCAGTAATCGGCCTCCGGCGTGAATCGGATGCGTTGCACGCCATCAGCATCGATGACCAACGACACAGTACCGTTTTCGGCGCCATAGACCGAGATCAGGCGCAGCGGCTGCGTGAAGGTATTCTTCGTTGTGTCATTGGCCAGGATGATCGCGGTATCTATTACATAGCGCGTGTCCTCGACGCCGGTCACCTGCTCGTCGGTCACGTCAGGTGGCGCCAGGCGGACATCCTCACCAGCCGGCAGCGACTGGGGGGAAATGTCCTGCGAGGAGACGGCGGCACTGGTGGCAGGGATCGGCTCCTCGACATGAGGCACGGACGTGACCTGGTTCGGGGTAACCGCCACCGTCAGCACATCAGCAATGCTATCGGGCTGAGTCCGCGTGCTGGCCGGCAGGGAATCGACCGGGACGGGCACAAACGCCGGTACCGCCGGCGGGGCTGTGGTTGGGCCAGACGTTTGCCCGTCCGCCGGCAGGTGGCTGATGGTGTTGTTCGCGACCGTATCGACGCTACCGGCGCCCAGTTGACTGTTGTCCACCAAAGCGGCATCGGCCGGGACTGCCACCGCACCGATGCCCACGCCGATCAGCGCACCGGTACCGGCGAGGGGGCTTTGGGCGCTCTTGATCCACTCGTCACGGACGGCCGCGAAGGCGTCGGCGGCCGTCGCCGGCGGCGCGCTGGTGAGACGCGGATCATGCTGCCGGATGGTGGCTACCGTCTGCGGCTGGCTGGCGCTGGTCTGGCCGGATGAAGCCAGCCGCGAATCGCTCTGGTCCACGCTGGTTTGCGTGGTCTGACCGACATCCGACCGCGCTGCACCGCTGCTCACGCGAATATCGTCCGCGGCGATCACGTCCTCCGCCAGGGCCTGCTCATGCCGGCGGTCGCTTGCCGTACGGACCTGGTCGCTACCCTCGTCCACGCCCATCTCGCCGCTGGCGTTATCATTGGCAACACCGCCGTGCGTGTGGCCCGCCTGGCCCGTATAGTCGTGGGTGACCACCGCGTTGAGAACGGTCTCGCCGCCTTCCTTGGCGTGCAACATGCCGGCAAAGGCATCGACCTTGCCATCCCCATCGATATCGGCAAATGCCGCCTGGTAGTAATCGCCACGCACGTCAGCAGTCAGATGCTGCTCCGTGATCTCGAGGGTGCTGCTATCGGCCGCGCGCAACACGGACGGCACACTGGTGAAGTCCAGGCTGGCGATCCCGCGGTCCAGGAACGAGGCGAACTCGCCGTCGTCGGTCTGGCCATTGCGGTTCACGTCCAGCCAGATGCCCAAGGCGGCAAAGGCCGGGTCGGCGGCATCGAGCCTGCCGTCATGGTTGATGTCGAGCCACTGCAGGCTGTTGCGTGCATGCGCCGCGGTCGCGTCCGGATCATTGGTCAGGATCTCGTTCTGCCCGATGACGCCGTCGCCATTCAGGTCGATCGATAGGATCCCTTGGTTGGCCTGCACCCAGTCGGTCTGCTCGATGTAAGCATCCAGATCGACGTTTCGGCCGATACGGCCGGTGCTCACAGCGGCCGGCAGCTCCGGCTTGAGGTCGACCGTGAGCGCCGTGAAGTGCTGGTGGATGCCGTCGGCATCTGCTTCGGGCAACCCGGCAGCATCGTCAGGCTGCTGCCAGTCCCGGTTGTGCAGTTGCTGCGCGACGCGCACCCGGTTTTCGTCAATGCTGCCCGTAGCCGGTGCCGTCAGGGCGCCGTGCTCGTTCATGGCGGCCAGCACAGTCTCGGCTTCCCATGCTGGCACGACGGCCTTGAGCGCATGGGCCATGAATTCCTCTGCCAGCGATGCTTGGCCTTCCTGGTTGCGGCTGCCGGCGCTGTCGAAGTATCGCGTTTGCTCCTGCCCGTTTTCGTCGATCCACTTGAGGTATAAGTGACCGGGCGCGGCATGCCCAAAGGTCGCGGACTCGTTGCCCCAGTAGCCATCCGGATCGTAGGCATAGCCAATGGTCGGCAGCCGTTGCGGAATGATCGCATAAAGCGGATTGCCGTCGGCATCGACCTGGCTGGCCAGCGACTGCTGCATCCCATTGACGAGATTCTCCAGCAGCTTCGTCGGCGTAGCGCCACCTTGCTCGGTGTCGACGGTGGTCAGCACGTGAATGCTGCCATCGGGGTCCCAGACTGCCGTGGCCTCGCCTTCAAGCGTTGGCAAGTCCTTCTCGGACAGGAACGTGCCGATATATGCGACCGCAACCGCAGCGAATGCAACGGGTCCGGACCAGCTGGAGTACGCCGCGGTGGTAGCCAGTGCAGAGGCAACCACGCCCAGTGACGCGCTGGCTATCTGGAACCCGTTGCCGTCATCGATGGCAATGGCGAGTGAGACGAGGCTCGCTACCACGGCAACGTAGCTGGCATACTGGCCAACCTCGCTCCCCAACTCCATCAGCGAGCCAGCTGCAGGGGATTCCGACAGAAAGGCCGTGACACCTTGGTCCCGCAAGATGCCAGCGTATACTGCTGCTGCCTGGCTCGCCAAGTTCAGACTTGAGGCGGCGATGCCGAGGCCGTCGCCATCCTGGATCGCCGTGACCAAATTGAGGCCGGCCGCCAGCGCATTCAGTCCTGAGGCGGCGCCGCCGGGCAGACCATTGAGTCCCGTGGCCTTGTCCAGATTCGCGAGAAGCGCCGCGGCGGCCACGACAATGGTTTTGGTATCCCCGGACTCGATCGCCTGAAGCAGCGATAGCATGCTATGGATCGCACCCAGGCCACTTTGATCTGCCCCGGCGTCGGACCGGTCATCTCCCGCGCCAGGGTCATGAGCGCCATCCTGCAACCCCCGGTCGTAGGTGTCGTCAGGATAGACTGGAACACCATTCACCTCGCCGATGGGTGTCAAACCGAGTACCGTTGCAGGTTCCAGAACGGCATCAGGAAACGGCTCAAAATCAATGCCGGCCGCGCCGTAGTCATCCACCAGGCTCGTGGCATACCCGCGATCGGCCATCGTCGCGTCAAGCTCACCAAGCAAGGTGCGTGCGTGCTCAGGCGAGATATCCCCATTCCGGACGCCCTGCTCGACCTGCTGGGCCATGACGGCGGACGTCAGTAGATCGGCGGGGACCTTGACGACCACGTACTGCTCCGGGTCAAGCCCTTCAGGCAACGCCGCATCGCTGATGAGGCCGTTCCGTCGAAGCTCGTCCACCATGGGATCGTTCTTGGGATACGGGATGCCGCAGAAAAAATCGCCCGGCTGGGTGGTGTCCCCAGCCTTTTCCTTGGCCAGGTCCCACATCTTCCCGTTGGCACCATGCACGCCGGCATGACCCGTGGGGTCGGGAATCCGGAACACCGCCCCCTGCGCCATTCCCATCAGGGTGCCCAGTGCAGAATTGCACGCCATGTTATTACTGGCGTTGTTCGGCGTCATCCAGTCAGCCAGCACCGGCAGCGCGCTCTTGATGGAGTCGCCTGCTGCACCCGCCATGCCCTTGAAGGTGCTGGTGTCCCACTCGGTATGGCCGTCGTCGTAGTAGATCTTCCCATTGGCCTGGACAGGCTTGGCGGACGCAGGAAACAGTTTGTTGTCGTTGGCAAACTGCTGGAACTCGCCGGCCCTGGCGTTCAGCGCGTCACGGGTACTCTCAAGCTGCTGCCGCTCCAAGTCCGACAGATTTGAGCTATTGCTTAGCCGGCGTTCGTACTGCCTCGCCATGTCGTAGCCTTGCTTGGCGGTGCCGAGGAAGTCGTTGTACTGTTTGACTGCGGCCAGTTCGCCGAGGCGGGCTTGGGCGATTTGTTGATCAGTTGCCCCAGTAGTATTGCCGAGGGCTGCCACACGGTCCGTCGCCTTTACAAGTTGGGCACGCAGTTGTACTTCTTGGCTGCGCCACTGTGCAATCGGTCCCGCCATCACTCATCTCCCAGCTTCATGGCAACACATTCGTCCAGTGTCGGGTGCCAAGTCTCGAGTTTGTTGGCGAGCGCATCGCTGTCAGACCTCCCGGATTGATTTCTCAGCTTCCATATCACATTCCTAGGATCCGCTTGGGTGATGAATTGGCTGGCCTGGACCTGCCAGCAGTAGTACCTGGTCCAATCCATAGCACTGGTCTTCTCCTTTTCCATAAGGTAGCCGGCTATGGATCTCGCGCCCCCATATCCAGCGCGGGCTGCCTTGACCGCAGCCTCGAACCCTGCGCGCACATCCTTTGGATATCCCTGTATGCCGGTCATAAGGAAGTAGCCGGCACGGCTCAGGCATCCTGGGTGTTCGAGTTCCGTGCCCCGACGCCAATACGCCAGGGCTTGTTCCCGATACTTGGCCCGTTCATCGTCCGACCCCATGTTGCTGAGTTCGGGATACAAACACATCGCACCGGCGTCTCCACTCTCCGCCAGCTGGGAAAGACGAGCCAACGGCTTCTCCAAAGAAAAGATGCCTTTAGTGGGGCTAAGGATTTGAAGTGTTATATAGGCAAGTTCGTAGCCATCTCTTGCCATCCTCAACCACTCAGCTTCGCGACTCCAAAGATCGTGCCTCGGCGTGCCTGCGTTCCAATCGCGAATCTCGTTGAACAAGTTTCTCTCGTATTCCGCGCGGGTCTTGGCTGAAAGAACCGCCGCTTTGTCATAGTCAAAGGGCGGAAGATCATGTCGCTCCCGCGAATAGGCATACAGCGCCATCCCGCCAAGCAGGACAACGGCGCCTGCGATCAGGGCTACCTTGCCCAGGCCCTTCAGTAGTTTTTTCATGCCGCTAGCATTCCAGGTTGATACGACAGTGTGTTCACCTTTGACGATCTCACCGGCGCCATGATTGGCCAGTCGCGACGCTGCACAGCGCTTCGCTGGCAATCTGGTAGCCAGTCCCGTCGTGGGTGCCGCGTCGGGGCAACATAGCGCTCATGCCTAAGCCGTCGAGGTTGATGGCTGCAACCGTGAATCCAGGGGACGGACACCACTGAATTCGGAAAGCGCTGAATTGGCTGGAAACTCGCATGCTGTGTACTCTCTGTTCTTGTTTTTCGCTGACGACATCGTTGTGTCGCTACGGGCGCGGGACAACCGAGGGAAGCCCCTACGCGCTGGTCGCGATGGAGCGTACCCATGCCATCGCCAAAAAACCATCGGACGTTTCCTAATTTGCATTCAGGAATCCGAACACCAGATATAAGTGCGACTTTGCTCGATTCAGGTTTGCGCTCGGCCCGCTTGGCGATTCGGCACCGTAACGGACCCTCATTGCGGCCGCCATAGAGATTTGGCGAATTCACAACATTTGACGTTTATTCACTTTTCTTGCGCCAGGGTGGTAACTGCGGAAACGCAGACAAGCAGCATGTCGGAGCACTGCCGTCCCGCTTGGAAGCCGGTGGGCGATTTCACGACTTGGGCACCAGGCCCGTGGGCCACGAAAGCGTCGACGATCCCAATGGCTCGGTCTGTTCAACCCTGGTCGCGGGCTAGCCTGGGCCCACCGCGACCCCAATGGAAAGCGCTTCGGAACGAATCGGATTACCAGTGGCGTCTATTCAGATAATCCTTCTATTCAGATAATCCTTCTTGTACTAACCCGCTGACGCGGGAGGGGGAGGAGAGCGAGCGCCCATGGCTGGCGTTCACCGGCAGTGGTGCGCTGACGCAGGATCCGGGCGACGGGACGCAGACATCTCCGGGAGCAGTATGTGGATGCCCAACCGGGCTTCACCGCTGTTTCCAGGAGGTTTCCCATGACACCACTGCGTCAACGCATGTTGCACGACATGCAGATTCGGAATCTCGCCGAGAACACCCAGAAATCGTATCTGCAGCAGGTATCCAGCTTCGCCCGGCACTTCCGTCGCTCGCCCGAACTGCTGGGCCCCGACGAGGTCCGGGCGTGGCTCATCCATCTCCGCGAAGAGCGCAAGCTCGCACCCGCCAGTCTCGGCGCAACGATTGGCGCCCTGCGGTTTCTCTACCGCGTGACGCTCAAGCGCGACTGGAGCGACGAGGACTTTCCCCTGCCGAAGAAGCCGGTGAGGCTACCGGTCATCCTGAGCTTCGACGAGGTTAAAGCCTTCTTCGATGCCATTCCCGGCCTGAAGCACCGGGCCATGCTGATGACCGCGTATGCCGCCGGCCTGCGGATTTCAGAAGTTGCGCACCTGAAGGTCATCGACATCGACAGCCAGCGCATGGTCATCCGCGTGAACCAGGGCAAGAACCGTAAGGACCGCTATGTAATGCTCTCGCCGCGCCTGCTCGAGATCCTGCGAGCGTACTGGCACGACGCCCATCCCCGCGACTGGCTTTTCCCCGGCGACATTCCCGGACACCCGATCACCCCTTCGGCGATCAGGCTGGCATGCAACATGGCACGGGAGCGCAGCGGCATCCAGAAGCCAGTCACGCCGCATTCCCTGAGGCACGCGTTCGCCACGCACCTGCTGGAGACGGGGGCTGACGTACGAAGGATCCAGCTGCTCATGGGCCACAGGTCCCTGTCGACCACCTCGCGCTACTTGCGCATCGCGACCAGCACCGTGTGCGCCACCACCAGTCCCTTCGATCTGCTGCCGCATCCCGAACCCATCCCATCTCCGCGTCCTGCGCCCGAGTACTTCTGAAGCCCGCGATGCGCCCGGCGCTCGAGGTGGCGGACATCCTTCGCCGCTGCGGCCGGCAGTACCGGCAGACTCATGCCGACGGGCTCAGTCGTGTCCAGCGGCGCGTGATGAGCGCCATCGAACTGTCACGAGTCCAGACAAAGGACTATGACGCTCACGGCCGACGAGTTCATCCGTCGCTTCCTGCTGCATGTGCTGCCCGACGGCTTCAAGCGCATTCGCAGCTATGGGTGGCTCGCCAACTGCCACCGTGCCGACAAGCTCGCCACCTGCAGGCAACTGCTCGGTGTCGAGGCTCCCGCAGCCAAGGCCGAGCCCGGGGAAGACTACCGTGACCGCTACCAGCGACTCACCGGCAGGTCACTGCGCGACTGCCCCGTATGTGGCAAGGGACACATGCTCCGCATCGAAGACATACCCGGCAGCCTTCCACGAGCCCCACCAGGTCCTGACAATGCGCCTTAGTTGCGACTGCACCCGTTTGCGGATTCGTTCGCCTTTCCCGACGAGGCAAACGCGGCCGGACTCGTCTCTGCGATACGCGAGCGCGCCAGAATATCTCAAAACAGCGGGTTACGAGCCCGTTGACACGCCCATTTCTGCATCTCTCGCCAGCGAAGCTTCCCCCGAACGCTGGAAATCCGGTTGCGGTCGCCCGCTTTGGACATCAGAAATTACCCCGGCGGTCATTCAACGCCCATAGCGGCCACCGCCTGCGGAGCGGCTTAGCACAAATGGTTTTTTAGTTACCGCTCGCGGGCGGATCCTGATCGGCTCCGTTATGCCTCTGCGGCCGCGATCGCTAACCAAAAAATCCTCTCCCTTATGCGCTGAAGAGCATAAGGTCGCATCTTGGTCAGACCCCTCGCACGTCCCGAATTGCTGGTGGAAATCATCGTGACGGCGGCGGTCTGACGCTGGGCGCTGCCCTGATTTGCCAGGTCTCTCGCGCATTCGCGCCCCAGGCCGTCGGGGCGGCCATGCAGCTCGACCAACTCAGGTGAATGTGGTGAAGAAAGAGATAGCCGGTGCAGCGTCGCGCTAGCGCTCCATCCATCCCCAGGCACAAGCCGCACGTTTACGGGGCAAACCATGCGCGCACGATTTCCGGATTTGCCTTCATCCAGTCGCGCGCGACAGCCGCCGGCGGCTTCCGGTCGACGACGATCTGCCGTTCCAGCTCCGTCACGACCGGAATCCCCAGCTGGATCGGGCTTGCCCAGCTTCAGCTGGTAGCCGGCGGCTTCAAGGCCGTAGCGCTGCATGATTTCCGCGGATCCGACCATCAGGCCCGATCCCGGCCCCACGCCGACGACCGATAACGGTTGCGACAGCCGCACCGGCCGCTGCGTCAGTGCCCAGGCGATCACCCCGCCGTTACGCCACCCCGTTATGCCACCCCGTTATGCCACCCCGTTACGCCATCCCGGAAACCCGCCTGATTTCCTCCGCGACGATCGCGATCAACGCCTCGGCCGCCGTGCTCAGCGGCCGTTGCGGATGGCTCACGCAAACCAGATGCCGCACGATGCGCGGCGCAATGATGGTATGCATCCGCAGCCGTCCCTCTTCCACGGCGCGCAGCACCACGATGCGCGGCAGCACGGTGGCAAAGCGCGTCTCCTGCACGAACTGGACGATGGTGCCGAGGATGTCGATCTCGAACTTCGGCGCAAGGGTGACGTCCTGCGCCTGCGTCGCCGTGTCCAGCACCACGCGCAGGCCATGCCGCTTGGTCGGCAGCACCAGTTCCAGTCCCGGCAGCTTCGCCATCTCTACCGATTCCGGCAGTTCGGGGCCGTGTTCGACGCTGGTCACCAGCACCATTTCCTCGTCGTGCAGCGGCTGCACATGCAGCGCCGGCCGGCCGCGCTGGCGATGCACCACGGCCGCGTCAAGCTGGCCGGCGGAAACGAGATCGATCAGCGCGGCACTGAAGCCGTCCGCCACGGAAACCTCTACGTTCGGATAGCGCGCATTGAAGCGCGCCAGCGATCCCACCAGCACGCTCTCCGTTTCGGACGCCACCATGCCAAGCGTGATGCGGCCGGCCATCTGCTCCTCGCGCTGCATCATCTGCTGCCGCGCGCCGGCGATGTCGCGCACGATGGGCAGGAACAGGCGGTACATCATGCGACCCGCAGCAGTCGGCACCATGCCGTGCGGGATGCGGTCGAACAGCTTCTGCCCGAACTCCTCTTCCAGCCGCGCGATCTGCATGCTAAGCGCCGGCTGCACGATATTCAGGCGCTTGGCCGCGCGCGTGACGGAGCCGTCTTCGAACAGCGCGATGAAGTACTGGATTTGCTTAAGGTCCATGGGTTGGTATCAATGGGACTGTCATTCCGGCATCAATTTTAGTGATGAAGCCATGGCGGCATGCGATACCGAAAACTCCGGCATTTGACCAGCTTGTTGCGCATCCCGCTTGTCTCCGGGAAGACCCTTATCAATCATCACAAATGATGGCTCGAATCAGAAATCAATATTAGATCTTATATCGAGATGTCACTAATCTCCGTTTGACGTTGCACGGCCCCATCGCCTTCCGGCGCGGTTCCGTCGCACGGAACGGAGTCGCAAATGAAAAGATTCGATGCTGGCGAAATGACCGGCACGGTGGAGACACAGCAGCCCCGGCCGGCGCCGCATGTCGGCCGCCCGATGCCGCGTGTCGAGGATGCCGCCATCCTGACCGGGCGAGGCCGGTACGCCGACGACCTCGGCGTCAGGCCCGGCACCCTGCACGCCGCCATCCTGCGCTCGCCGCACGCGCATGCCGAACTCGGCGCCATCGACTGCGCCGCCGCGTTGCAGGCGCCGGGCGTGCGTGCCGTGCTGACGGGGGCCGACCTGCCTGCCTGGTCGAAGCCCTTCGTGGTGGGCGTGAAGGCGCCGATGGAGCAGTGGGCACTGGCCATGGAGCGCGTGCGCTATGTGGGCGAGCCGGTGGCCGTGGTGGTGGCCGAGAGCCGTGCCCTGGCGGAAGACGCGCTCGACCTCATGCGGGTGGAGTACCGCGTGTTGCCGCCGGTGGTGTCGATCGAGGCCGCCGTCGCCGACGACACGAGCGTGCTGCATCCCGGCCTCTGCAGCAACGTGGCCAGCGACCGCCATTTCCGCTATGGCGACCCCGAGGCCGCCTTTGCCGCCGCGCCGCACCGCGTGGCGCTGACCGCCCATTACCCGCGCAACACCTGCACGCCGATCGAGTGCGGCGTGGTGATTGCCGAGCACTTGCCGGGCAACGAGGGCTACCAGGTCACTTCCAACTTCATGGGGCCGTTCTCGCTGCACGCCGTGATGGCGATGGCGCTGCAGGTCCCGGCCAACCGCCTGCGCCATGTCGCGCCGCGTGACTCGGGCGGCAGCTTCGGCGTCAAGCAGGCGGTGTTCCCCTACGTGGTGCTGATGTGCCTCGCCTCGCGCAAGGCGGGCGCGCCGGTGAAGTGGGTGGAAGACCGGCTCGAGCACCTGAGCGCCGCCACGTCGGCTACCGCGCGGCTTTCCACCCTGGAAGCCGCGGTCGAGGCGGACGGCCGCATCGTCGCGCTCTCGTACGACCAGCTCGAGGATTGCGGCGGTTACCTGCGTGCGCCGGAGCCCGCCACCTTCTACCGCATGCATGGCCTGCTGACCGGTGCCTACGCGATCCCGAACCTGCTGGTGCGCAACCGCGTGGTGCTGACCAACAAAACGCCGACCGGCCTCGTGCGCGGTTTCGGCGGGCCGCAGGTGTACTTCGCGCTGGAGCGGCTGGTGCAGCGGATCGCGGTGGAGCTGGGCCTGGATCCGCTCGACGTCTACCGCCGCAACTTCGTGCCCGCCGATGCCTTTCCCTATCGCGCGGCAGCGGGCGCGCTGCTCGATTCCGGCAACTACCAGCTGGCGCTGTCGCGCGCGCTGGAAGCGGGCGACTACGGTGAACTCAAGCGCCGCCGCGACGCCGCGCGCGCCGAGGGCAGGCTGTACGGCATCGGCTTCGCGGCCATCGTCGAGCCCTCGGTATCGAACATGGGCTACATCACCACCGCCACGCCGGCCGCGGCACGCCGCAAGGCGGGCCCGAAGAACGGCGCCATCGCCAGCGCAACGGTCAGCGTGGACCTGCTCGGCGGCGTGGTGGTGACCATCGCTTCCACGCCGGCGGGACAGGGCCACATGACCGTGTCGGCGCAGGTCGTGGCCGACGTGCTCGGCATCGATCCGGCTGACGTCGTGGTCAACGTCGAATTCGACACGCACAAGGACGCGTGGTCCGTGGCCGCGGGCAACTACTCCAGCCGCTTCGCCGGCGCCGTCGCCGGCACCGTGCACCTGGCGGCCTCGCGCGTGCGCGACAAGCTGGCGCGCATTGTGGCCTCGCACCTGCACTGCGATCCGGCGGAACTGGTCTTCGCGGATGGCCGCATCGCGCGCCGGGGCGCGCCCGATACCGCCCTGCCCTTTGCGCGCGCGGCCAGTAACGCGCCGCATTGGTCGCCGCAGCTGCTGCCGGCCGGCGAGGAGCCTGGCCTGCGCGAAACCGTGTTCTGGTCGCCCCCCAACCTCGACGCCCCGGACGAGCAGGACCGCGTCAACACATCCGCCTGCTACGGCTTTGCCTTCGACCTGTGCGGCGTGGAGATCGACCGCGCTACCGGCCGCGTGCGCATCGACCGCTACGTGACTGCGCACGACGCCGGCAAGCTGCTCAACCCGGCGCTGGCCGACGGCCAGATCCGCGGCGCCTTTGCGCAGGGGCTGGGCGCGGCGCTGATGGAGGAATTCCGCTACGGCCCCGACGGCAGCTTCCAGTCCGGCACGCTGGCGGACTACCTGATGCCGACTACGTGCGAGGTGCCCGACCCGCTCATCGTCCATCTGGAGACGCCGAGCCCGTTCACGCCGCTCGGCGCCAAGGGCCTCGGCGAGGGCAACAACATGAGCACGCCGCCATGCGTCGCCAACGCGGTGGCCGATGCGCTGGGCGTGAGCGACATCCGCCTGCCGCTCACGCCCGCCAGGGTGATGGCGATGATCGGCTTCGACGACCCGCCGCCATCGCGTCCGGAACTGGCCGAGGCGGCAAGAGAGGCCTCGGCGAACAACAAGAGCGGCGGCAAGGGCGGCAAGGCCCTGAGCGCGCGCGGCACGGTCGACCTGGACGCCACGCCCGAGGCCGTCTTCGCCGTCCTGCTCGACCCGCAGGCGCTGGCCAAGGTCGTGCCGGGCTGCCACGCGCTCGTGCCCATCGGCGACAACCGCTACCGCGCCGACGTGACCGTGGGCGTGGGCATGATCAAGGCCCGCTACGAAGCCGAGATCGCGCTGTCAAACCTGGAGCCGCCGCACCGGCTGCGGCTCGCGGGCGCGGGCCTGTCGTCGCTCGGCAGTGCGCGCGGCGCGGGCCTGGTCGAACTGGCCCCGCACGGTGCCGGCACCCGTCTCACGTATGACTACGAGGCCGAGGTGTCCGGCAAGGTCGCCGCGGTCGGCGGCCGCATGCTCGAAGGCGCGGCCAAGGTGGTATTGCGCCAGCTGTTTGAATCGCTCGGCCGCCAGGCCGGGGGCAAGCCCGCGCGCAAGCCGGGCTGGATCGCGCGCCTGCTGGCGCTCTTTGGAGTCCGTCGATGAAACCTCCAGCCTTTGATTACCTGCGTGCCGAATCCGCGCAGCACGCGCTGGAAGCGCTGGCCCGTGCCGGCGAGGGTGCCCGCGTGCTGGCCGGCGGCCAGTCGCTGATGGCCGTGCTGAACATGCGCCTCGCGCAGCCGCAATTGCTGGTCGACATCTCGCGCACCCCTGACCTGGATACCGTGCGCGTGGAAGGCGGCCATCTGGTGGTGGGCGCTGCCGCCACGCAGGGCAGCGTGGAATGGCGCCCGTCATTGGCCGACGAGGTACCGCTGCTCGCGCTCGCCTTCCCGCATATCTCGCATTTCCAGATCCGCAACCGCGGCACCGTGTGCGGCTCCATCGCCCACGCCGACCCGAGCGCCGAGCTGCCGCTGGTGCTCACCGCGCTCGGCGGCGAGGTGGTGCTGCGCTCGCTGCGCCGCCGGCGCGTGCTGCCGGCCGCCGAGTTCTTCCGCGGCATGCTGATGACGGCGCGCGAGCCCGACGAGCTGGTGGAAGCGGTGCACTTCCCGCTGCGGCGGCCCGGCGCGCGCTATGGCTTTACGGAGTTCTCGGCCCGGCATGGCGACTTCGCGCTGGTGGCCTGCGCCGCCATCGTCACGGACGACGCCATTGCGCTGGCCGTGGGCGGGGTGGCCGACCGGCCGGTGCTGGAGACCTGGCCGCGCCTGCAAGGCGAGGCACTGGCCGAGGCAATCAACGATTTCAGCTGGAAGCTGGGCGCGCAGGACGACGCCCATGTCAGCGCGCAGTACCGCCGCCACCTGGTGCGGCAACTGGGCATGCGCGCAATCGAGGAGGCAAGATGAGCAAGACCGCTAATGGCGCACCTTCGGGTGCGCCCCCGGTGATGCGGCGCAATGAGCGCCAGCGCGTCACCCTGACCCTGAACGGCATCGAACGCAGCGCCTCGTGCGCGCCACGCGAGCTGCTGTCCGACTTCCTGCGCCATGAACTCGGCGCCACCGGCACCCACGTCGGCTGCGAGCACGGCGTCTGCGGCGCGTGCACGGTGCGGGTGGACGGCGTGGCCGCGCGTTCCTGCCTGATGCTGGCGGTGCAGGCCGATGGCCGCGCCATCGACAGCGTCGAAGGACTCGCTCCGCGCGAAGGCCTGGGCGACCTGCAGGAAGCCTTCCGCCGCCACCATGCGCTGCAGTGCGGCTTCTGCACGGCGGGCATCCTGATGTCGTGCGCGGACTACCTGGAGCGGGTACCCGAGCCGACCGAGGCGCAGGTGCGCGACATGCTGTCCGGCCACCTGTGCCGCTGCACGGGCTACACGCCGATCGTCGCCGCGGTCCTCGACGTGGCCGCCAGCCGCGCGCGCTCGCGCCGGATTGCGGCACCGGTTGCCAGGGAGCACTGCGATGCTTGATCTCGGCCGCACCTTCCTGCAAAGCGTGGAGCGCAGTCCCCACGCCCCCGCCATCGTCGACGGCGACCTGGTGCTGACCTACGAGCAATGGCTCGCGCGCATCCGCGGCGTGGCCGCCGGCTTGCTCGACCTGGGCCTGCGGCCGGGCGACCGCGTGCTCGCCATCCTGCAGAACCGCTGGGAGATGGCGACACTGCACTGGGCCTGCCAGTTCGCCGGCCTGGTCATCGTCCCGCTGAACTGGCGCGCCAAGCCGGACGAGCTGGATTACTGCGTGCGCGACGCCGGCGTGAAGGCGCTGGTGTTCGAGCCGGTCAGCGCCGACGCGGTGCTGGACAGCGCCGCCGCGCAGGAAGTCCCCTGCATCGCGCTGGACGGCGCGCCGGGCGGCTCGCTGTCGTTCGACACCCTGCTACGTGCCACGCCCCGCCGGGACAGCACGCAGGCCGAGGCCGGCGACGTCTCGCTCATGCTGTACACCTCCGGCACCACCGGCAAGCCGAAAGGTGTTCCACGCCGCCACCGGCAGGAACGCGCAGCCGCGCTGGCGCATGTTGCGCAGAACCTGTACCGGCGCGGCGAGCGGACGCTGGGAGTGATGCCGCTGTACCACACCATGGGCGTGCGGTCCCTGCTGGCCATGGCGCTGGTGGACGGCCTATTCGTCTGCGTGCGGCGCTGGAGCGCGTCGCAGGCGCTGCAGGCCATCACCGCCCATCGCGTCAGCTGCCTCTATCTCGTGCCCACGCTCTACCACGACCTGCTCTCCGAGCCGGGTTTCGACAGCAACGATGTGCGCACCGTCACCAAGCTCGGCTTCGCCGGCGCCGCCATGAACGATGGCCTGCTGACCCGGCTGGAGCAGGCGTTCCGCCCGGAGCTGTTCGTCAACCACTACGGCTCGTCCGAGGTCTACACCTTCAGCGTCGACCAGCAAGCGGCGCGCAAACCCGGCAGCGCGGGCCGCGCCGGCCTCAACACGCGGCTGCGCGTGGCGCGGCTTGACGCGGCCTCGCCCGACGAGTTGGCCGCGCCCGGCGAGGAAGGCCAGATCATCGCCGACCTGCGCGGCGACGAGGCCTTCGAGGGCTACTGGAACCGCGACGACGCCAATGCCAAATCCCTGCGCGACGGCTGGTACTTCACCGGCGACATCGGCTACCTCGACGCCGACGGCGACCTGTTCGTGACCGGGAGGGTCGACGACATGATCATCAGCGGCGGCGAGAACATCTCGCCCGCAGACATCGAATCGGTGCTGTCCCTGCACCCCGCCGTCGACGAGGTGGCGGTTGCCGGCGTGCCCGACGCCCGCTGGGGCCAGAAGGTGGTGGCCTTCGTCAAGCCGCGCGGCTGCGTTGACGCGGGCGCGCTCGACGACTACTGCCGCGGCTCCGACCTCGTCAACTTCAAACGCCCGCGCGACTACGTGTTCGTCGCCGACATCCCGAAATCGCCGGTCGGCAAGATCCTGCGCCGCAAGCTGTCCGCGGGCGAATACAACGCGCTTTCTTCTCTTCCCCACAGCGACCCCATCAAGGAGTAACGACATGACCCAGGCCTTCGCACTGACCCATCCCGACCAACAGCGCCTGCAGGATCTCGACGGCTTTTCCGTGGAGATCGACCCGGCCCGCGAGCGTGCGGACATCATCCTGCACCGCCCGCCCTACAACGTGATCTCGATGGCAGCCCGCGACCAGTTGCGTGCTGTGTTCGAGGCGCTGGACGCCGATGACCGCGTGCGCGTCATCGTGCTGCGCGCGCAGGGCAAGCATTTCTCCAGCGGCGGCGACATCCGCGGCTTCCTGGAAGCGTCGCCGGAGCATGTGTCAAAGCTCGCGTGGAACGTGGCGGCGCCGGCGCGCTGCAGCAAGCCGGTGATCGCGGCCAACCAGGGCTACTGCTTCGGCGTGGGCTTCGAACTGTCGCTGGCGTGCGACTTCCGCATCGCCACCGCCACCACGGAATACGCACTGCCCGAGCAGAAGCTCGGCCAGATCCCGGGATCTGGCGGCTCGGCGCGGCTGCAGAAGATGGTAGGCGTGGGCCGCACCAAGGACATCGTCATGCGCTCGCGCCGCATCCCGGGGCGACAGGCCTACGAGTGGGGCATCGCCGTGGACTGCGTGGCTGACGCCGAGCTGGCAGCCGCCACCGACGCGCTGGTCGACGAGCTGCGCGCCTTCTCCCCGCTGGCCCAGCGCACCGCCAAGAAGCTGCTCAACGACACCGAGGATGCACCGCTGTCGATCGCCATCGAACTCGAAGGGCACTGCTACAGCCGCCTGCGCAGCTCGGACGACTTCCGCGAGGGCGTGGAAGCGTTCCACGCGAAGCGCAATCCCGATTTCCGCGGCAGCTGAGCGGCGGGCGCGGGCGGGGCTGACCCGCCTGCCGTGCCCGAAAGACGGACGCATACGGACGCATACGGACGCATCGACGATGCCCCCGGTGGGCATCGCGGGGAGCCGTTCATTTAAAAATATATGGAGACAACGATGGAAGTGCTGGCAAATGACAAGGTGCCGACCAGCGGCGCGCAGAGCGCGGCACCCGCGGCCGCGAACAACCGGCAGGTGCTGGGCGCGGTGACGGCTTCGTGCATGGGATGGGCGCTCGACCTGTTCGACCTGTTTATCCTGCTGTTCGTGGCGCCGGTGATCGGCAAGCTGTTCTTTCCGTCCGAGCATGCGATGCTGTCGCTGGCGGCGGTGTACGCGTCGTTCGCGGTGACGCTGCTGATGCGCCCGCTCGGCTCGGCCATCTTCGGGGCCTACGCGGACCGGCACGGGCGCAAGGGTGCCATGGTGGTGGCCGTGACCGGCGTCGGCCTGTCGACGGCGGCGTTCGGGCTGCTGCCGACAGTCGCCCAGATCGGCCTGTTCGCGCCGGCGCTGTTCATCCTGCTGCGGCTGGTGCAAGGCGTGTTCGTCGGCGGCGTGGTCGCTTCGACGCATACCATCGGCACGGAATCGGTGCCGCCGTCGTGGCGCGGCGCGGTGTCCGGCCTGGTGGGCGGCGGCGGCGCGGGCATCGGCGCGTTGCTGGCGTCGATCACGTACATGGCGATGACGGCGCTGTTTCCCGGCGACGCCTTCGAGGTCTGGGGATGGCGCTGCATGTTCTTCGCCGGCATCGTCAGCTCGGTGCTGGGGCTGGTCATCTTCAACTCGCTGGAAGAGTCGCCGCTGTGGAAGCAGCTGCAGGCGGCAAAGGCCGCCAGCGGCCACGCCAAGCCGCAAGCGCATCCGCTGCGCACGCTGTTCTCGCGCGAGTATCGTGGCATCCTGCTGGTCAACATCCTGCTGACCGTGGGCGCAGGCAGTGCCTACTACCTGACTTCCGGCTACCTCCCCACTTTTCTCAAGGTCGTGGTCAAGGCATCCCCCGGCGAGTCCTCGGCCATCCTGATGCTGAGCAGCCTCGGTGTGATCGTCGCATCGGTGGCAGCGGGGCATTTCAGCACGCTGGTCGGCCGCAAGCGGGCCTTTCTGCTGATCGGCGCGCTCAGCCTGGTGCTGATGCCGCTGCTCTACCAGTGGATGCCGGCCGCGCCAACCGCCACCCTGCGCGGCGTCTACGCGGTGGCGCTCAGCATGCTCGGGTGCGCCGGCTTCGCGCCGATCCTCATCTTCCTGAACGAGCGGTTCCCCACCAGCATCCGCGCCTCCGGCACGGGCTTGTCGTGGAATATCGGCTTCGCCATCGGCGGGATGATGCCGACGCTGGCCTCGCTTGCCGCCGGCACGCCCGCCGACCTGCCGGTGATCCTTGGTGTTTTCCTCGCGGCCGTCACGCTGGTCTATCTGGTGGGCGCTACGATCGTGCCGGAGACGCTGGGCCGTCTTGCCGAAAAGTAAGGGGCACTGCTGAGCTGCGGGGTGGCGGCTGGACTTCGTTGAGGCGCCGGCCCATACCCCCGGCCCGTCTCCCGCGGGCGGGAGAGGGGAGCAAACCGGCCCGCAAGACCTGCAAGGTCTTAAGTTCGACGCATTCCGTCTTGGACAGGCATGCCGCCCCTACCTAGACTCCAGTCACCCCCGGGCAATGCCCGGGTTCTTAACAGTGAGACCCGGCATTTTTTTTGATCCGCTTATCTATCTACTCGTAGATAGCATCACTTAAAAGCTGCCATCTCGATGACAGACTGGCCCTGCGACCAAACCCAAAGGTTGCCCGGCCGATCGGACTAAACAGGAGAGCATCATGCAAGCAAAGACCATCCTCGCGGCCATCACATTGGCCGCCGCCCTGACTGCCGGCGTGGCCCACGCAGCCGCCCAGCCGGAAACCGCCGGCAACGCGTTCCGCGTGGACACGCCTCGTGACGCCTACACCGACGGCGCCCGCATCAGCAACCGGGACGGCTACACCGATGGCGCCAGGATCACCAATCGGGATGGCTACATTGCTACCCGCAAGGTCGACCCCTACCTGGACGGTGCGCGCGGCAACAGCCCGCGCGATCCCTATTCAGAAGGGGCTCGCGGCGCCAATGGGTCCGGTGAGCACTTTTCGGCATAAGCGCCGAGTCATCGCGGGCACCTGTGCCTGGTCCGACGGGTCCTGACATTTGATATGAAATCAAAAGTATTTGACCCATACACGGCTTAATCAACAAATATAAACCGCGCAAACTGCGGTCCATCGACGAACTTACCGAGCGCGCCGCCACTACCCCCGGTGGCCGCCCCCCTCCCTGATCAAGGTCCCAAAATGAGTCTCCTGTTTAAGCCCTTTACCATGGGCGAGCGCCAGCTCGCTAACCGGATCGCCATGGCGCCGCTGACCCGTTCCCGCAATCCGGACGGGGTTCCCAACGACCTCAACGCGCTCTACTACAGCCAGCGCGCCGACGCCGGCCTGATCGTGACCGAGGGCACGGTGATATCGCCCAGCGCCCAGGGCTTCCTGTTCAACCCTGGCCTGTACACACCACAACAGGTCGATGGCTGGCGCAAGGTCACTGACGCCGTCCACGCCAAGGGCGGCACGATCTTCACCCAGCTCTGGCATGTCGGCCGTGTGAGCCATGTTTCGATCCAGCCCGGCGGCATACAGCCGGTCAGTGCCACCGGCCAGACCGCGAAGAACACCAAGGCCTGGGGTTACACCGCCGACGGCATGCCGGGTGCGGTCGATGTGTCCGCGCCCCGCGCACTGACGACCGGCGAGGTCTATGGCGTGATCGCCGATTTTGCCGAGGCCGCCGCCAATGCCATGGAGGCCGGCTTTGACGGCATCGAGTTGCACGGCGCCAATGGTTACCTGATCGAACAGTTCCTGAACCCGACGGTGAACGATCGCACCGATGAATTCCGCGGCGACACCGTGGAAAGCCGCACCCGTTTCGCCCTGGCAGCCATCGATGCGGTTGCGGCGCGAATCGGTGCGCAACGCACGGCCATTCGTTTGTCGCCCTATGGCGGCCTCGGCGACATGGCCGCCTACCCTGAGCTCGAGGAAACGTATCTCCATCTCGCCGATGAACTCTCTAAGCGGAATATCGCTTACGTCCACCTGATGGATCAGAGCACGCGCGGCAGTTCGGCCACGCCAGGTGACTTCCTTGCAAAGTTCCGCAGCCGATTCACAGGCGTGCTGATCCTTGCCGGAGGCATGACGCGCGCACGCGCCGAGGATCTCATCGCCGATGGCCTGATCGACATTGCGGCATTCGGCGAGCCGTTCATTGCCAACCCCGACCTGGTCGCACGCCTCGAGAACGACTGGCCCCTGGCCATGTCCGATCGCGCGCTCCACTATGGCGGCGGCGCCGAAGGCTACACCGACTATCCCGCCTACGATGGCAAGGCCGCAGCGTAAGGCACCTGCCAGGATCTGCCACGATGAAATCCAATACCGCACTGCTAGCGCTCGCCATCGGCGCCTTCGGCATCGGCACCACCGAATTCGCCCCGATGGGGTTGCTCCCCGTGATCGCCGAAGGCGTCGACGTCAGCATCCCCACCGCTGGTATGCTGATTACCGCGTACGCGGTTGGCGTGATGGTCGGCGCGCCGGTGATGACCCTGCTGTTCGGCCGCTTCGGCAAGCGCGCCGCACTGATGGCGCTGATGGCCATCTTCACCGTTGGCAACCTGCTGTCGGCGCTGGCGCCGGGATACGCCACGCTGCTGGCGTCGCGCCTGGTCACCAGCCTCAACCATGGCGCCTTCTTCGGCCTCGGGGCCGTGGTGGCCGCGAGCGTGGTGCCGAAGGAGAAGCAGGCCAGCGCCGTGGCAACGATGTTCATGGGACTGACCATCGCCAACATCGGTGGCGTGCCCGCGGCGACCTGGATCGGGCAGCAGGTCGGCTGGCGCCTGGCGTTCGCCGGCACCGCTGTGCTGGGGCTGGTCGCCATTGCTGCGCTTTGGCTGGCGCTGCCGCAGGGCGAGCGCGGCACCCCGCCCAATGTGCGCCGGGAACTGGCCGTGCTCACCCGCCCGCCGGTGTTGCTGGCGATGGCAACAACGGTGCTGGGCGCGGGCGCCATGTTCACGCTCTACACCTATGTCGCGCCGGTGCTTGCCGATCTCACCGGCGCATCCGACACCTTCGTGACGCTCTCGCTCGTGCTGATCGGCGTTGGCTTCACGGTCGGCAATCACGTAGGGGGACGGCTCGCGGACTGGTCGCTCGATGGCGCGACGAAGATCGTCCTGTCGGCGCTCGCCGTCATCATGCTGATGCTGCCCTTCGCCCTCTCCCACCACGTCACCGCGGCCCTTGGACTACTGGCCTGGGGAGCCGCGACCTTCGCCGTCGTCCCGCCGGTGCAGATGCGAGTGATGGAAGCCGCGGCGGAAGCACCGGGACTCGCCTCGTCGATCAACGTCGGCGCGTTCAATCTCGGCAATGCCCTGGGCGCCGCACTCGGTGGCGGGGTCATCAGCCTGGACCTCGGCTATCGCGCGGTGCCAGTCGCTGGCGGCCTGCTGGCTGCGGCGGGATTCCTGGTGGTGTGGCTCAGCCGGGCAGACAGGCGCGCCCTGGTCGCTTCGTGAGTGCTGTGCGAGCGTCCCTGTCCTGTGAGAGAGCAGGCAGCAATCACGCAGGACGCCGCACGCAGCTTGCCTCGCCGTCGCGCTGCCGTGCCCAGGCTTCCCACAGCAGCGCAGCCTGCAGCCGGTTGAGGACGAATCCTTCGATCTCCTTGTGCACATGGACCACGCTCTGGGGTGTGCCCATCCTTGCCCAGCCTCGCGCCATCGATGCGAATCGGCTCTCCATCGATAACGGCCTGATGAAGATGCCGTCGTAATGGCACTGCACCCCGTCAGCCGGATTCCGGCTGGCGGGGTGCAGTGCCGGTGGCGCGACGGCGCGCCATCCCACGGATTTACTCGCCATACTGGAACAGAAGGCGCCCTTCGCCAGGCACGCCAACCGCCGCCTGCGCAAGCCCCGACGTGCCGAACATGACCGCGAAAGCCAGCGACAAGGCCATCAGCCCTCTCATGATGCCGCCCCGGCCAGCGTTGCCTCCAGTGCCTTGAGGCCATCCCGATAAATGCCCTCGAACAGCCGCGATGCGTCGTCATCGCTCACGCCTGCCGGCGTGAACTGGCCAGACCATTCGACGCGCGATGCCTGGTCCCCGTCGATGCCGACCACGCGCAGCGTGGAGCGGTAGCCGGTGACCGGGAACGGCGCCTGCAGGATCGAGTAGGTGTAGCTGCGCGCGCCCTGGTCAAAGGCCTCGAGACGTTCGACGATGGCGTCGCCGTCCGGGTTGACGAGGCTGCGCACACGGCCGCCCTCGCTCAGTTCGCTCTTGGGGATATACGGCAGCCAGTCGGGCAGCGAATCGAAGCCGCCAATCAGTTGCCAGACGCGGTCCGGTGCTACCGGCAGCGTGATCGTTGCAGAAGCTTGTGCCATGATGGACTCCTTGAATCGAATGTGGTCCCGGATCAGTTGCTGTCGCCAGGCAGCGGTGCATTTGCCGCAACCAGGTGCTGCTCGCGCAGCTCGCGCCAGAAATCGGCGGGAATGACCGCCTTCAGCGCGGCGGTGTCCTCGGCGATGCGCTCGGGCCGGCTTGCCCCCGGGATCACGGCGGCGACCGCCGGGTTGGCCAGCACGAACTGCAGCGCGGCGGCCTTGATGCTGACGCCGTGGCGTTGCGCGATCGCCTTGATGCGCTCGACCTTGTCGATGATCTCGGGCGGCGCCTTCTGGTACTCGAAGTGCGAGCCGCCGGCCAGGATGCCCGAGCTGTACGGGCCGCCGACCACGATCTCGGTCTTGCGCTCCGCGGCCTTCGGCATCAGGCGCTGCAGCGCGCGCTCGTGGTCGAGCAGCGAATAGCGGCCCGCCAGCAGGAAGCCGTCCGGCTGCACTTCAGTCAGGTCCAGCGTCAGTTCGATCGGCTCGACGCGGTTCACGCCCAGGCCCCAGGCCTTGATCACGCCCTCTTCGCGCAGCCGGGTCAGCACCTTGAAAGCGCCCTTGCGGGCCGTCTCGAAATAGGCCAGCCACTCGTCGCCGTAGAAGTCCTGGGCGATGTCGTGGACCCACACGATGTCGAGGCGGTCGGCCTTCATCCGCTTGAGGCTGTCCTCGATCGAGCGCAGCGTGGCGTCCGCCGAGTAGTCGTTGACCAGCTTGTTCGGGCGGCCGGCGGCAAACAGGCCACTTTTCTCGCCCAGCGCCCGCGCGCTGGCGTCTTCGACTTCGTCCAGGATCAGGCGGCCGACCTTGGTACTGAGCACGTATTCGTCGCGCGGGTGCCGGGACAGCGCTTCGCCCAGCCGGATTTCGGCCAGGCCCGCGCCGTAGAACGGCGCGGTGTCGTAGTAGCGCACGCCTTGCGCCCAGGCCGCGTCCACGGTGGCCTGCGCCTCCGCTTCCGGGATGTCGCGGAACATATTGCCCAGCGGGGCGGTACCAAAGCCGAGCACGTTGCCGGCCAGTTTGTCCTTGATGCTCATGACTGCTCCACAAATTAAGTTGGGGTGAAGGCAGTCTAGGGTTGCAAGTTAAGTCTGTCCAAGACAGAATTTGAAAGACTTGATTCCCTAGAGGTCTGAAATTCAGGACTGGACATGCTAGATATCCGCCAACTTCACTATTTCGTGGCCGTGGCCGAAGACGAGCACGTCGGACGCGCCGCCGAACGGCTCCATATCTCCCAATCGCCACTTAGCCGGCAGATTGCCCAGCTCGAGGAAAAGCTCGGGCTGGTGTTGTTCGAGCGCTCCCAGCAACGCATCCGGCTCACGCGCGACGGCCGCACGTTCCTGGCCGAGACCCGCGCCTTCCTGACGCATGCCAACCGGCTCGAATCGCTGGCGCGGCGGCTCGGGCGCGGCGACGAAGGCGGCCTGTGCATCGGCTACCTGGAATACGCGATGCACTCCGGCATCCTGCCGAACGCCTTGCGCGAGTTGCGCCAGGACCGGCCCGCCGTGCACATCGCGCTGTACAACCAGCAGTCGGCGGCCCAGCTAGAGGGGCTGCGCCAGCGCAGCCTGGATATCGCACTCGTGTGCGAGCCGCCGCCACCCGACGATCCGGATCTCGAGGCCGCACAGGTGCTCAATGACCCGATGCTGCTGGCGCTGCCCGAAGGCCACCCGCTTGCCAGGGCGGAGCAGCTCACCCCGGACGACCTCGCTGCGCAGAAGTGGATCGGCGTCATGCACCAGGAAACCGCGCTGCGGCATGACACGTTCATCGCGGCTTGCGCGAAGGCTGGCTTCACGCCGACGATCACGATGGAAGCAACCGAACCGCTGGCGGCCCTTGGACTCGTGGCCGCGGGACTCGGCGTGACCACGATCCAGCAAAGCCTGCGCCACCAGGCACCGAAGGGCGTGGTGCTGCACGAACTGTCGTGGTTCAGCTACCGCACGCCCTTGTGGGCGGCGTGGCACAAGGTCAACCTGCGGCCGCTGGTGGAGATCTTCCGCAAGACGTTGTTGCTGCAGGCGAGCAGTGTGGTGCCGGAGATCGCAACGGTGGAGGCGGGCTGACGCGCCGTCGCTCCCCGAGGTGGTCTGAGAAGGTGCAGACGACCGCCGTCCAATGCCGCAAAAAGCTATAGTGTCGGCTTTCGGTCCTGCCGTTGCCATGAAGCCGCTGGCTGTCCCTTCCCTCGCCAACATTGCATCGCGTCTTCGCCTCAAGCAGTTGAGGCTGTTGATCGCGCTAGAGAACCATGGCTCGCTGCACAAGGCGGCCGAGGAAATCGCCATCTCGCAACCCGGCGCGACCAAGGTGCTGCGCGAGATCGAGGACATCCTCGGCATGCCGCTGTTCGAACGGCAGCCGAAAGGACTGGTCGCCAATGATCTCGGGGGCTGCGTCACGCGCTATGCGCGCCTGATCTACAGCGACCTGGAACACCTGCACGCCGAGGTCACTGCCCTGACGCAGGGACACGGCGCCACCTTGCGGTCGGCGTCATCATGGGCGCGGTGCCGCTGCTGACCCGTGCGCTGACCGACCTGCGCCATCGTCAGCGGCATCTTTCGATCGGGATCGTGGAGGGGACCAGCACCAGCCTGCTGGCACTGATCGACGAGGGGCGCGTCGATCTCGCCATCTGCCGCCGCGGCGGCAGCCGGCGCCCGGAAGCTTACGACTGCGTGCCGCTCGAATCCGAGCCGCTTGCGGTGGTGGCCGCGCGCGCGCACCCCCTCACCCGCAGGAAGACGCTGACCTTGCGCGACCTCGCGGAGGCGTCATGGGTAGCCTACCCTGTCAACACGCCGATGCGGTTCGCGCTCGAGCGCACGCACGCCGATGCCGGCATCGGCGTGCCACGCTGAAACAGGTGGCGGTCTGGCTCTCCGGCCTGACTCCTTGTCGGTGTCACGGGGCGGCCTTGAGCCACAACGACCGCCGCTCGACGGTGGTGCGCCAGTCCCGCCACAAAGCCCGTCAGGCCGGAGCGCGCGCCGTTGGAGAGGCCCAGCACGTCGATCGGTGCCTTGACCGCGCCGCTGGTGATGTTGATGATGCGGCCCCAACTTGCGCGCGATCATGCCGTCGACGGTGGCCTTGATCAGGTCGATCGGCGTCAGCATATTGGCGTTGAGCGCGGCCATCCACGTGTCGCGGTCCCAGTCGCGGAAGTTGCCCGGCGGCGGGCCGCCGGCGTTGTTGACCAGGATGTCGAGATCGCCGAGCCCGGCCACCGCGTCCGGCGCGGCGGCGCGGCCCTCGGGCCTGGTGATGTCGGCAGCCACGGCGACCACGCGGTGGCCATGGCGCGCACGGATGTCGCTGGCGGCTTGCTCCAGCGCATCGGCGTTGCGCGCCACGATTAGGGCTGCAAACGTCGACGCGGTCTCGATCGATAAACCAGTTCAATGTGTGCGCTGACCTAGCGCTGCCTTAGCCTGCCCAGGCAGCTGAGTCGTCGAGCGGATAGACCGGCCTGCTGACCTGACGAAACGGGAAGCGATCGTAGCGCGAACTGGTGACGCCTTCCCCGTCGCACTCGACCACCGCCTTGGCGATCGGGACGAACACCGGACGGCAATACATGCGCGACTTCAGCAGCAGGAACCGCGCCCGATGCGGGTCGATGCCGATATGGGTGAAGATCCCCATGTCCCAGTGCTCTTGCGGGGTTTCGGTCACGATCACCTGCGCTGCGCCGATATCGAGCAAGGCGGTGCGCCCCATGCGGATGCGCTGCCCGGTATAGGTCGGCCCGGTGATGATGTACTCGCCGTCGCTGATCGCCGCAACCTTGCCGGTCAGCGGCTTGGCCCGGGGATAGACATCCAGTTGGGGCAACGGCACCTTGTCGCCGACCGGCAGCGTGATGCTGGCCCCGACGCCGGCATCCACCAGCGCTGCCACCGCCTCCGGGTCGCATACGGGCCCGACTGCAATGCCGGTAAGTCCTTGCGCCAGTGCCTCGTGCAGCACCGCCATGTTGTCGCAGGTGCCGCCGGACATGCAATTGTCGCCATGATCGAGCAGCAGCACCGGTCGTGCGTCCGCACTGTCTGCGCTGTCGGCAAGCTGTGCCGCGCGTGCAATGGAACTGGCAAGCGGCTCCGCCTGGTAGGCAAAGGCATCGCGCTCTGCCCACGCCTGCTCCGCGATCCGGCGGGCGACCCTGTCGGCCCTGGCAGGGTCGCCGTCGCCAACCACAATGACGCTCAGGCATGGCGCGGCGATATCGGCCAGGCCGAAGCCGGCCAGCACCGACACTGCCAGCATGCCGTCCCGCTCGGCCTCGCGCGCCAGCGCCACGGCGCGCTGCATGGCGCCTTCGTCGGTGCGGCTGCGCAAGGTGTGCGTGATCAGCGGCGGGCGCCGCCACGCCATGACCGGGCGCACGCGCCCGGCAACCATGTCCAGCAGCAGCCGGCCGGCATGCGCGCCAGTTTCATACATGTCGACGTGCGGGTAGGTCTTGAAGCTGACCGCGATGTCGGCATGGTCGACAAGGGTCTGCGTGATGTTCCCGTGCAGGTCGAGTGCGACCGCGATCGGTGCATGCGGTAGCACGCCGCGCAGGCGCCGAAGCAGGTCGCCTTCGCCGTCGTCGCTGTTTTCGGCCACCATTGCGCCATGCAGGTCGAGCATCACCGCATCGCAGCCCTCGGCGGCTGCGAGGATGGTGTCGCACAGGTGCATGTAGGCGGCAGCGGCGACGCGTCCGCTCGGGTTGGCCCCAGCGATCACCGGCACCACGATTTCGGCGCCGGCGGCCTCGGCCAGGTCGATGAAGGCCGCAGCGGCAGTGCGAGTACCCTTGGCGGCGCGATAGGCGGCGTCGCCATAGGCCGGCGCGAACGACGCTAGCGGCGTTGGCACCGGTGAAAAGGTATTGGTCTCGTGATTGAGTCGGGCAATCAGGATCTTCATTGGGGCAGTCCGTTCGGTTGTCATGGCCGCGTGGCGGCATCGAGCATGGCGTGCAGCAGCACGTTGCAGCCGGCCTCAAGGTGCTCGGGCCTCGCGTCTTCGATTTCGTTGTGGCTGATGCCGTCCTTGCACGGCACGAAGATCATCGCGGCCGGGGCGACGCGGGCCAGGTAGACTGCGTCATGGCCAGCGCCGCTGATCACCTCCATGGCGGAATGGCCGAGCCGCCGCGCGCCGCCTCGTACCGCCTCCACCAGTCGCGCATCGAACGGCTGCGGCGCAAAGTACACCACCTGCTGCAAATCGATGGCGATGCCGCTGCGCGCCGCCAATGCGGCAAACTCCCCGTGCAGCGCCGCGTCCATCGCGGATAGCACCGCGTCGTCGCCGGCGCGCAGGTCCACCGTCATCGTCACCTTGCCGGGGATGACGTTGCGCGAATCGGGATGCACGGCCAGGCAACCGACTGTGCCGCGGCCGTGCGGGGGATGGTCGAGCGCGATGCGGTTGACGATAGTCACCAGCTCCGAGGCCGCCAGCAGCGCATCCTTGCGCAGCGCCATCGGCGTGGGACCCGCATGCGCTTCCATCCCGGTGAGCACTACGTCGTACCAGCGCTGGCCGAGCGCGCCGGTGACCACGCCGATGGTCGTGTCGTTTGCCTCCAGGACGGGCCCCTGCTCGATATGCGCTTCAAAGTACGCGCCGACCGGACGCGCACCGACCGGCTCCGGCCCGGCATAGCCGATGGCCTGCAGCGCCTGCCCGACGCAGATGCCATCGCGGTCGCGCTGCTGCAGCACGTCCGCCAGCGCAAACTCTCCGATGAACGCGCCCGAGCCCATCATCACCGGGACGAAGCGCGAGCCTTCCTCATTGGTCCAGACCGCGACCTCGAGCGGGGCATCGGTGACGATGCCGGCGTCAGCGAGCGTGCGCAGCACTTCGATGCCGGCGAACACACCGTAGTTGCCGTCGAACTTGCCGCCGGTCGGCTGGGTGTCGATATGGCTGCCGGTCATCACCGGTGGCAAGGCATCGTCGCGCCCGGCGCGCCGCGCAAAGATATTGCCGATGGCATCGACACGGATCGTGCATCCGGCCGCCTTGGCCTCGGCGACGAAGAAGTCGCGGCCCTGGCGGTCCAGGTCTGTCAGCGCCAGCCGGCATACGCCGCCCTTGGGCGTGGCGCCGATGGTGGACAGGCGCATCAGGGTGTCCCACAGGCGCTCGCCGTCGATGCGCAGGTCGGCGCGCGCGCCGGCGGCCGCCGCTGCCGCGCGCGCAGCTTGCAAAGTCGTCATGTCATTCCTTGTATCGGTCGGCCGGCATTGCGGCCTGCGTGATCCCGTTTCAGGCCGCCAGGCCGACGCCGAGATAGCGGTCCTTGACTGCTTCATCGGCGCGGAACGCATCATTGCTGCCGGTGTAGACCACCCTGCCCTGCTCGATGATCACGTGGCGGTCGGCCAGCTGCGTGCAGACCTCGAGGTTCTGCTCCACCAGCAGGATCGGCACACCGGCCGCCTTGATGACCTTGAGCTGCGCCACGATCTCTTCCACGATCACCGGTGCCAGCCCTTCGACCGGCTCGTCGAGCATCAGCAGGCGCGGATGGTTCATCATGGCGCGCCCGATGGCGAGCATCTGCTGTTCGCCGCCGGACAGCTGCGCGCCGCCATTGCCGCGCCGCTCGCGCAGGCGCGGGAAGATGCGGTAGATATCCTGCAACTGCCACGGCGAACCGCTGCGCGCGGCCAGCTTGAGGTTTTCTTCCACCGTCAGCAGCTTGAAGATGCCGCGGTGCTCGGGCACCAGGCACAGGCCTTCGGCGGCAATCCGGTGGGGCGCCATGCCGGCAACGTCCCGGCCGCGGAAGATGACACGCCCGACCCGGGGTTGGACGATGCCGGAGATGGCCTTGAGCGTGGTTGACTTGCCTGCGCCGTTACGCCCCAGCAGCGTCACCAGTTCGCCTTCGCCGACCGCCAGCGATACGCCTTGCAGCACATGGCTCTTGCCGTAGTAGCCATGTATCTCTTGTACGTCGAGCATCATCCCTTGCCTCCGGTAATCATGTTGCCGAGATAGGCGGCGCGCACGCGCGGGTCGCCGCGCACGACTGCGGGCGGCCCTTCCATCAGCACCTTGCCTTGCTGCATCACCGTGACGGTGTCTGAGATATCCATGACGATGTCCATGTTGTGTTCGATCAGCACGACCGTGTGGTCTGCCGCCAGCCCGCGGATCAGCCGTTTCATCGCGCCGAGATCGTCGACACCCATGCCCGAGGTCGGCTCGTCCAGGAAGATCGCGCGCGGACGCGCGGCCAGCGCCATGCCGACCTCCAGGCGCCGCTGCTGGCCGTGTGACAGCACGCCCGCTGCGCTATCGGCGACGCGCGTCAGTTCCAGCCGTTCGAGCACCTGGTCGACGATCCCGCCGCAGGCAAGCTCACCAACCGGCAAACGCCATCCGCTCATGGCTTTGCGCGGCGACGTGCCCAACGCGGCGAGGCGCAGGTTCTCGCGCACCGGCAGGCTCGGGAACAGGCTGGTGACCTGGAACGAGCGCGCGATACCACGCTGGACCCGCTGGTAGTCGGCTTCTGCCGTGACGTCCTTGCCGTCGAAGACGATGCGGCCCGCGCTGACTTCCTTCGTGCCGGTCAGCATGTGGAACAGCGTGGTCTTGCCGGCGCCGTTGGGGCCGATCACGGAATGGATCGTGCCCGGCATCACGCGCAGGTCGACCCCGCCCAGCGCCATGAACTTGCCATACTGCTTGACGATGCCGGTGGCTTCAAGGATGGGGGTGGTGGTAATGCTCATGCGCGTTCCTCCTGCGTGACGGGCGCGCGGCGTACGCCGCGCAGGCGATCCCATACCGTGGCACCCAGCCCCCACAGCCCGCGCTGCATGAACAGGCTGACAGCAATCAGCAGGAAACCGAGCAGCATCAGCCAGCGCGGCCACAGCGTGGACAGCCAGTCGGCCAGCAGCACATAGAAGGCGGCGCCCAGCACTGACGCGAAGATGTTGCCGGTGCCGCCGATCACGGTCATCACCAGGATCATTTCGCTGGCGTGGTAGTCGATATTGGTCAGCGGCGCGATGCCGGTGAGCATGGCGTGCAGCGCGCCGGCCAGCCCGGTGACCGCGCCGGAAACCATGAACGCCAGCAGCTTGAACGCCTTGACGTTGTAGCCGACAGCCAAGGCACGCTCTTCGTTGTCGCGGATCGCCAGCAGCGTGCGGCCCAGCACAGACTCGGTCACGCGCAGCACCGCAAGGAAGACCGCCAGGAACAGCACCGCGACGAAACCATAGAACTGCCATGGCGATGCCAGCGGCACCAGCGCATTACCGGCTATGGACAAGGGCGGTCGCGGGATGTCCAGCAGGCCGTTGTCGCCGCCGGTGATGCCGGGCGCCGTATAGGCCAGGAAGTAGAACATCTGCGCAAACGCCAGCGTCAGCATCACGAAGTAGGTGCCGCGTTGGCGGATCGCAAACCAGCCCACCAGCGCCGCCGCCGACGCGCCGATCGCGATCGCCAGCAGCAGCGCCAGCGGCATCGGCAGGCTTGCGCGGGTCAGCGCCAGCCCCACGGCATAGCTGCCCAGGCCGAAGAAGATCCCCTGGCCGAACGACAGCAGGCCGGTGTAGCCGAGCAGCAGATTGCACGCCATGGCGGCCATCGCGTAAATCAGCACTTCAGTGGCAAGCGTGCCGGAGCGCATGGTCAGCGGCAGCAGCAGCGTGACGGCAAGTGCCAGCCACCAGAAGCGGTAGCGCAAGAACCCTTGTTTCTGCGTAGCCATCATCCCCTCCCCAGCAAGCCATGCGGACGCAGCAGCAGCACCGCGGCCATGGCGACATAGATCATCAGCCGCGCGCCTTCCGGCCACAGCGTGCTCATCAGGCTCTGCACTACGCCAACCAGCAAGCCGCCCACCAGCGCACCGGTGAAGCTGCCCATGCCTCCTACCACGACCACGATGAAGGCCACGCCCAGCGCCTCGACGCCCATGAACGGCTCGGCGCCGCGGATCGGTGCGGCAAGCACGCCGGCGATCGCCGCAGTGGCGGCGCCAAGCGCGAACATCAGGCTGAACAGGCGGAACACGTTGATGCCGAGCAGCGACACCATCTCGGTGGACTCACTGCCCGCGCGCACCGCGCTGCCCAGGCGCGTGCCTTCCAGCAGCCACCACAGGCCGATGGCGAGCAGGCCGGTAAAGCCGATTACGAACAGGCGGTACTTGGGATAGACGAAGTCGCCCCACATCACCACGCCCTGCAGCGCATCCGGCGGCGGCACGTCGACGCCGAGCGGCCCCCAGCCGACGATGATGAGCTCCTGGATGGCCAGGGCCAGGCCAACCGTGACCAGGATGTGGAACTCGTGCGGCTGCGCATAGACGTGGCGCAGCATGAGCTTCTCGGTCAACCAGGCCAGCACGCCGATGACGATCGGTGCGAGTACCAGCGCCACCCAGAAGTTCATCCCGATCTGCAGAGCCTGAAAGCAGAGGTAGGCACCCAGCGCATAGAAGGCGCCATGCGCGAAATTGACGAAGCGCAACAGGCCGAAAACGATCGACAGTCCTACCGCCAGCAGGAAGTAGAGCATGCCTATCCCGACGCCGTTGATCACCTGCAACAGATAGACGTTCATGAGTCGTACGGATGTAGGAAGCCGCCACGCCGCGCGGAACTGCGCGGCATGGTGCTTCGGTGTGCTTCAGTGTTTATCTGCCGGGGCGGCGGCCCCGCGCAATGTCAGGGCATCAGGCCATCTTGCACTGGGTCTGGTCGACCGGCAGGAAGGCCTTGCCGACGCTCACGACCTCCGCGTAATCGTCCTTGTCCTTCATGCGCGCCTTGGCCTTGCCCTTGAGCAGGTAGTAGTTCTTCAGGACCTGATGGTCAGCGGCGCGGATTTCCTCCGGCCCTGTCAGACCCTCGTACTTCATGCCTTCGAGCGCAGCGACCACGGCCTTCGGGTCGGCGCTGCCGGCCTTGATCATGCCGTCCACCATGATCTTGGTGCAGATGTAGGAGCCTGCCAGGCTGTAGTTGGGATTGGCCTTGAACTTGTCGTGGGTGCGCTTGACGAGTTCGCGGTTCAGCGGCGTATCCACGCCGTGCCAGTACTGCGCTCCGAAATAAACGCCCTCGCACAGGTCGGCGCCAAGCGACTCGAACTGCTCCAGCCCCGAAGCCCATGCCAGCAGGATGGTGGTGTTCTTCTTCATGCCGAAGCTGACGGCCTGGCGCAGCGTATCGGCGGACTGCGAGCCAAAGTTCAGGATCAGCAGCACGTCTGGCTTGGCGGCCAGCGCATTGGTCAGGTAGCCGCTGAATTCCTTCTCGGTCAGGGCGTGGTAGCTGTTGCCCACGTGCTCGATGCCCTTCTCCTTGAAGATCGCCTTTGCTGCCGACAGCAGCCCGTCGCCAAACACATATTGCGGCGTGATGGTGTACCAGCGCTTGGCCTTGGGCATCGATTCGATCAGGGGCCGCACGGTGCGCTCGATCGCGCCGAAGGTCGGCACCGACCAGCGGAAGGTGGCGCGGTTGCAGTCCTTGCCGGTGATCTCGTCGGCCCCCGCGGTGGTAACGAACACGCCGCCAAATTTTTCCGCCTCCTTGCCCATGGCCAGCGATTCGGACGACAGGATGCCGCCCGCGAAATAGCGCGCCGCCTTCTGCTGCGCCAGTTCCTGCACCTTGCGCACCGCGGTGGCGGGCTTGCCTTCGGTATCGAGCACGCTGTAGCGCAGCGGCCTGCCCAGCACCTGGCCGTACTGGTCAAGGGCGAGCCGCATGCCCAGGTCGGCAAATTTTCCATTGGCGGCGAAGGCGCCCGACATGGGCACCGGGCAGCCGAATTCCAGGGCCTCGCCCGCGGCAAAGACGCTACGGGCATGGATCAGGGATGTGGGGACAGCAGACACAGCCGCCAGTTTTAGCAGGTCACGACGATTCAAGGCTCACTCCTCGGTATGTGGGGATTGGGCTGCACGGGGCGAAAGTCTGGACAACACCATGTGGCGCTGCACCGTCTCCCCGACATGCTGGTGACTTCGCCCGGCGCCGACATGGCCGAGCAAGAATCGAACCTGTTTATTCTATTTATACGTATAAATAGAATAGAATCATCTTAGGAGTCGGCCGGAACCGTTGTCAATAATGGAAAGGTCAGGGTTTACACACCCACTGCGAAGGACACATGCGACCCCCCCTATTGCCTCGTTGGCGGGACAAAAAGGTGAGAGAGCGGTCTAGCCATGTTTGCCAACCGGGCAGCATGCACTGAGAGGGGGCAAGCCAGCTGCGCGCACATGGCGCTGCCCCGCTTGGCTAGAATGCAAACGCCCAAGCCTCGATGGCTTGGGCGCATGACAAGGAAAGAGCAATGGCGATGTTTCGGGAGGGCAAGACTGGCGCCATCGAGATCCGCAAGCAAAAGCGCGCGGACCTGGTGGCAGAAGAACTCAAGCGGCTGATTACCCAGCGCAACCTGCGCCCTGGCGACAAGCTGCCGCATGAGGTCAAGCTGCAGCAGATGTTCTCTGTCAGCAAGAGCACGATCCGCGAGGCGCTCAAGTCGCTGGAAGTGCAGGGCCTGATTCGGGTTAGCACTGGGCCGACGGGCGGGGGCACGATCGTGGAAGTCCCGCTGGACCGCACCTTCCAGCTCATGCAGAACTACCTGTTCTTCAAGGACGTCGGCATTGCCGACATCTATACCGTGCGCCGACTGCTGGAGCCGGAGCTTGCCGCCGGCGCGGTGCCACACCTCACAGAGGACGATTTCAAGGCGCTGGAACGCACCATCGACCTGTGCGACCCGGCATCGGCCGCGGCCGCGACTCCGCTGCTGGACCAGCGCCAGGAAGACCTGACCTTCCACGACATCCTTGCCGCGGCCAATCCCAACCCGATGCTGCGGTTTTCCTGCGAGTTGATCAACGAGATGATCCGTCAGCTGGTGGTGTTCGGCAACGACACCCCTGCCTGCGAGCATGAGAAATTCGGCGCTGCCAACGTCAAGTTCCACAAGCGCATTGTCGAGGCGGCACGCGAGCGCGACGCCGAGACGGTACGCACGTTAATGTCAGCCCATATGGAAGAGTGCACGCATTACGTCACGCGCATGAACGGACGGGTACATGGCCGCCTGGTGCTCGACTCCGAAATGCCCCGGCGCGGCCGGACGCTGCCGGCAGACCACGACGAGCTTGAATGAAGGGGGGAGCCGATAACCGCCGCAGCGCTACCCGCGTCCAGACTTTCACGGTTGAGGGCGGTACACCCAAGCGTATGCAAATACTAGCGACTAGCGAGCTGAGGTCTTTTTTGCGGCGCGCGTACGAGCAGCCTTTCGGGCCGCTTCGGAGCGACCGGCAGCACCCTTCGTGCTGGCAGCCTTCCTGGCTGCAGCCGAGCGCTCGGCCGCCGTGCGCTTGCTTGCCGCGCCCTTGGCCTGCGCGGACAGCGCCTTAGGAGAAGCGCCGGCTGTGCTCTCGCGCTTGAGTGCCTTGAGCGCGGCCTGGGAGCGCTTGGCAGTGCTTTCTGAACTCGCACGTCGCGGTGCAGCCTTAGCGGCGGCTGACTTCGTTTCGGCCTTGGTGGCGCCCTTCTTCGGCGGAACATCGACTCCAGCGCAGCGCGCCTCCGACAAGCCGATCGCTATGGCTTGCCTGGCCGAGCGCACGCCGTGCTTACCTTTTCGCACAGCTTCGCTTCATCTCAACCAAGCCGGGGAATACCGGGCATAACTGCCGCGTTCATGTCGGATTTCGCTGACAGGCCGCGGGCGCATGACGGACAAAGGCCGTCTCAAAGCACGTACAAGCGGCCTGGCAAAAAGCCGACAGCATTTTCGGCACTGTGATGATTTCGGCATCGGCGGCCGACAACAATACTTCAGGCATAAGACAGGCATAAGCGGGACACAGGAGTGCTGGCGCCCGGCCAGAAACCGGCGCCCCAAATTAGGAGCGAGCAGCGCCACGAATCAACAAGGGGAAAGCGATGAGCGACGACCACCACATCGGACATGCACAGCGCCTTGCAGCAATCGCCGCGGACATTCCTCTTGGCGCGCATCTGAAAACGGACCGGCGGGGCTATATTCACCATGGTATTTATGCCGGCAACGGCGAAGTCCTGCACTATGCCGGCTTCAAAGGCTTCCTGCGTTGCGGGCCGGTCGAAAGGACTTCTCTCGCCGACTTTGCCGACGGCTACGGCTTCCGCCTCGCGCGGGCCGCGCAAGCCAGATACCCCGGATCAGAGATCGTACGGCGCGCAAGGGCGCGGCTAGGAGAAGACGATTACCGCCTTCTTACTAATAACTGCGAGCACTTTTGTACGTGGTGCCTGACTGGGGAAAGCCGCAGCGAGCAGGTGGAGTTGCTGCTGAGTCACCCGTGGCGGGCGCTCCTGGCTATTGTCGAATGGACGGGAGCAGGCATTGCTGCTCGCCTCGCGCTACCGGTGCATAGCCCGTCAATGCAGCAACTCGGGCAGCAACGCGGGCAGCAACGCGGGCAGCAACGCGGGCAGCAACGCGGGCAGCAACGCGACGACCCGCATGCTGGCGCTCAGTCCCTTGACCAGGCCCGAACAGATTATTGTGGTTTTTGAAACCGATCATTGTTCGGGTAAGGGTTTACCGCTCCAAGGGAAATCCCTAATATCGCACCCATTGAATGCCGCGGTGCAACAAGCACTGAACCAAACGGAATGGCATTCACCAGTTTGAAGAAAGAGGTGAGCCATGCATACCAATCTCCGTGCCCTACTCGCTGTCGCCGCGCTCGCTGCCACGTTCGCGGCGGCCCCCGTGTTTGCTAAGAGTGGTAAATTCGATACTTACACTGACGGCGCGCGGGCTGGAAAGTACGATGTTTATACTGACGGCGCAAAAAGCGGCAAATTCGACACTTATACGGACGGCGCCAGGTACTACATTGCGTCCGACCGCGCCCCGCTCTAAGGGCTGTTTCCCGATCGGGGGACACCTCCCCAAATCCGGTCCCGCTCCAATCCCCACACTTCTCCAGAGTGTGGGGATTTTGCTTTTGGGGAACCGGGACTTTCAGACCGCCGACACGGAGCGTCCAGGGACAGAGTTTATTTTCCTGGGCGGCATATGAAGGTCGCCCACGGGCAGCGTCGGACGTCGTCAAAGGTGCCGGTCGGGGCCCTCGGCCATCCGAATCCGTCCGATCCGGCATAATCCCGGGCGAACCATGGCGATACGGGATTGAATTAGGTAATGCAAATGAAGCCGGACATCTCTCGCGAAGAGAGCTCACAAAGCACGGACAGGGGCGACGACTGCCCCTTGCGCTGGTTCGACGCGGATCGGGGCGCATTCGAATCGCTCGAGCGATGGATCGCCGAGCATCCGGCGGATTTCTTTGCGGGCGAGCGCTTTGATCCGGTTGGCGCGTGCGCCACACGCGAGGCGGTGTTCGCGTCGGTTGAGCTGCCCGAGACTCCGGCATCGCCGCAAGCGCATGCCGATCATCTGCTCAACGACGTGTTTCGGCACGTGATGCCCGTGGCATCGCCAACGTTCGTCGGACACATGACGTCATCGCTGCCGTCATTCATGCCTTCGCTGGCCAAGGTGGTGGCAGCGCTAAACCAGAACGTCGTGAAGCTCGAGACGTCGGGCGCGCTGACAGGGCTCGAGCGCCAGGTCATCGGCATGCTGCACAAGCTGGTGTTTGCCCAGGACAGCGCGTTCTATGCGAGATGGCTGCACGATGCCGACCACGCGCTCGGCGCGATCTGTTCCGGCGGCACGGTCGCCAACCTCACCGCGCTATGGGCGAGCCGCAACAACTTGCTGGGCGCGCGTGATGGCTTCGCCGGCATCCATCGCGCCGGACTGATGGCTGCGCTACGCCATTACGGCCATGACGGGCTTGCCATCGTTGTCTCGGAGCGCGGGCACTACTCGTTGGGCAAGGCAGCCGATGTCCTTGGCATCGGGCGCGACAATCTCGTACCGGTCGGGGTCGATGCAGACGGTCGCATGCGCATCGACCTGCTCCGCCACACCATGCGTGACCTGCAGCAGCGCAACATCCGGCCGATGGCAATCGTCGGCATAGCGGGGACGACGGAGACAGGCGCGGTCGATCCGCTCGACGCGATTGCGGATGTTGCTCAGGAGGCCGGCTGTCATTTCCACGTGGATGCGGCATGGGGCGGCGCAACCCTGCTGTCGGAGCGCGAGCGCTGGCGCTTCGCGGGCATCGAGCGTGCCGATTCCGTCGTCATCGATGCGCACAAGCAGTTCTACGTGCCGATGGGTGCCGGCATGGTGCTGTTTCGCAGCCCGGCGTGGACGCAGGAAATCATCCAGCAAGCGAATTACATCGTGCGCAAGGGCTCGGTGGACCTGGGGCGCCATACGCTCGAAGGATCGCGCGGCGCGGCGGCGGTCATGCTCTATGCGAACCTGCATCTGCTCGGTCGCAAAGGGTTGGCGCAGCTGATCGATCGTAGCATCGATCACGCCCGCTACTTTGCATCCCTGATTGCGCAGCAGCCGGATTTCGAGCTCGACAGCCACCCGCAGCTTTGCATCCTGACCTATCGCCATGTGCCCGAGACCGTGCGTGCCGCGCTGGCAACGGCTTCGGCCGACCGGCGCGAGAAGATCCTGGACGCGCTGGATGCGCTGACCATCAGCATCCAGGAAATGCAGCGCGATGCCGGCCGCTCGTTCGTATCGCGCACGCAGTTGACGTCGACACAGTGGGGTGGCCGCCCGATTGCCGTGTTCCGCGTGGTGCTGGCCAACCCGGATACGACGCATGCCATCCTGCAGGACATCCTCGACGAACAGCGCGCGCTGGCGGCGGCCAGCCCGTGCATGGCGCCACTGATGGCGCTGGTGGGCGCGCCGGACACCGCGTGAGGCATTTGCAGCTGGCACTGCGAGTCAGTGGGTGACCGACACCACTTGCCCGGAAAAGTCTTCCAGAATGCACTTCTGGTAAACCTGTGCAACCACCGCTGCCCGAACGCCCTTGGCGGGGTCGCGTCCCATCGCTTCGAGCGTCTCCCACACCCATCCGGGGCTGACGACATTCACGCGAATTTTGCCTTGCAGTTCGAGCGCTGCAGTCCGCCCGAACGCCTCGACGCCGGCGTTCACGGTGCTCACGGCGGCACCACCGAGCATTGGATGCTGCGCGAGGGTGCCACTGGTGAGCGTGACCGACCCGCCCTGGGAGATGTAGGGAACCCCATACCGCACAAGGTTGATCTGCCCCATCAGCTTATTGGCGAGGCTGAATGCAAAATCATCGTCAGTCAGGGCGTCCAGTGGGGCGAATTTCGCGGTGCCCCCTACGCAGACCACGGCGTCAACCGTGCCCAGTTGTCTGTACATCGCCAGAATCGACTGCTTGTCGGAGATGTCCACGGAGAGCGCCGAAGACCCACGACTGGCCCCTATCACGTCATGCTCGTCCGACAATAAGGCCGTAATTTCTTTCCCAAGGAGCCCTGTGGCTCCAATGACCAGTATGCGCATACGTCCCCCTGATAGCAGATGACGGGCGGTAGTGAATGGCCCTCAGTACCTAACCCGTTTTGCCGTAGAAGGCCCGCGCCTCGTCAGCCTTTGCCCAAGATCGCCATTGCCTTGTTCGCATCGTCGAGCGAGTCCACTGACACGTACGCGACAAACTGTACCCCGATGACGGAGGCAGAGAATCCGCGTAGATTGATTCCGCCTTCCGCAAGCTTGCGGGTCAGTTCCGCCACGATGCCGGGCCGGTCCCCGCCCATGATACGCACCGAGTGCAGGCTGTGCGTGACATTGAAGCCGACCTGGGCAGCTGCACGGATTTCCCTGTCATTCTGCAGCGGTGTCACGAACACGACACCCTTGCCGGGATCCTCCGGCGTGCGGCGCGCAATCGCGAATTGCAGGTCCGCGCCGGCATCGCGCAGGGCCTCCAGTACCTCCGCGAGGCCGCCGGGCCGGTCCGGTATGCTTGCCGCCCAAACGTCCACGCGTTCCACAAGAAGATCGTTGGTCATTGCTGATTCTCCAATGCCCCCAATACGAATCTAGCGTATCGCGGCCGACAGGCAAGCTCTGGGCTCGGCGGACAGCGGCGGCCGATTCCCTGGCAACTCCCCGTGCCCGGACTTAATATGGACTAGTCGTTATTTCAGGCGGCTATCCCAGGATAGTGGCACCTGCCTGGATGGATGTCATGGAAAGTGAAGGGGAATCGTCATGCCTGAAGACAAAGCGCCACATCATGCTACACAGCAGGAATCGGCCGATGTGTCCGAGGCGGAAATCGCGGTCCATTGGCCCGAGGAAGACTATGTCCCGCCGCCCGCGCAGTTCATTGCGCAGGCCAATCTGACCGATCCGCGCATTTTCGAACGCTTCTCCCTCGATCGCTTCCCCGAGTGCTTCAAGGAGTTCGCAGACCTGCTGGACTGGTACAAGTATTGGGAAACGACGCTGGATACCAGCAACCCGCCTTTCTGGCGCTGGTTCGTCGGCGGCAGGATCAACGCCTGCCACAACTGCGTGGACCGCCACCTTGCTGCGTATGGGAACAAGACCGCGATTCATTTCGTGCCCGAGCCGGAGCATGAGTCGGTGCATCACCTCACCTACCAGGAGCTCTTTGTTCGCGTCAACGAGCTGGCCGCCCTGCTGCGCGATTTCTGCGGCCTGAAGGCTGGCGACCGCGTCACGCTGCATATGCCCATGGTGGCCGAACTGCCCATCACCATGCTTGCATGCGCGCGCATCGGCGTGATTCATTCACAGGTATTCAGCGGCTTCAGCGGCAAGGCCTGCGCCGAGCGCATCGCGGACTCCGAGAGCCGGCTGCTAATCACCATGGACGCCTATCACCGCGGCGGTGAATTGCTCGATCACAAGGAAAAGGCCGACATCGCCGTGGCAGAGGCCGCCAGCGCCGGTCAGCAGGTCGAGAAGGTCCTGATCTGGCAGCGCTACCCGGGCAAGTATTCCAGCGCCGCCATGCTGGTGGAGGGCCGCGATCTCATTCTCAATGACATGCTCGCCGGTTTCCGCGGCAGGCGTGTCGAGCCCGAGCCGATGCCGGCCGAGGCACCGCTGTTCCTGATGTACACGAGCGGCACCACGGGCCGGCCCAAGGGCTGCCAGCATTCCACCGGCGGCTATCTGTCCTATGTGGCGTGGACCTCGAAGTACATCCAGGATATCCACCCCGAGGACGTCTACTGGTGCATGGCCGATATTGGCTGGATCACCGGGCATTCCTACATCGTCTATGGCCCGCTCGCCCTCGCCGCCTCGTCTGTCGTCTACGAGGGCGTGCCGACCTGGCCCGACGCCGGCCGACCCTGGCGTATTGCGGAAGGCCTTGGCGTCAATATCTTCCACACCTCGCCCACCGCAATCCGCGCGCTGCGGCGCAACGGGCCCGACGAGCCGGCGAAATACAACTACCACTTCAAGCACATGACCACGGTGGGCGAGCCGATCGAGCCCGAAGTCTGGAAGTGGTACCACCGCGAAGTCGGCAAGGGCGAAGCGGTCATCGTGGACACCTGGTGGCAAACCGAGAATGGCGGTTTCCTCTGCAGCACGCTGCCGGGCATCCACCCGATGAAGCCCGGCAGCACGGGCCCGGCGATCCCGGGCATCCATCCGGTGATCTTTGACGAGGAAGGCAAGGAGGTCCCGGCCGGCTCGGGTAAGGCGGGCAATATCTGCATCCGCAATCCCTGGCCGGGCATATTCCAGACCGTCTGGAAGGATCCGGACCGCTACGTGCGCCAGTACTATGCGCGCTATTGCAAGAATCCCGACAGCAAGGACTGGCGCGACTGGCCGTATATGGCGGGCGATGGGGCAATGCAGGCGGCGGACGGCTACTTTCGAATCCTTGGCCGCATCGACGACGTGATTAACGTCTCCGGCCATCGCCTCGGCACCAAGGAGATCGAATCGGCCGCGCTGCTGGTGCCCGAGGTCGCCGAGGCGGCGGTGGTGCCGGTGGCCGACGAGGTCAAGGGCAAGGTGCCTGACCTCTATGTGTCGCTCAAGCCGGGACTGTCGCCTTCCGCCAAGATCGCGAACAAAGTCTCGGCCTCGGTGGTGTCCCAGATCGGCGCCATTGCGCGTCCGCATCGGGTCGTGATTGTTCCCGACATGCCCAAGACACGCTCGGGCAAGATCATGCGCCGCGTGCTGGCGGCGATCTCCAACCGGCAGGAACCTGGCGACGTGTCCACGCTTGCCAATCCGGAGGTCGTCGACAAGATCAGGGAACAGGCGACATAGGACGGCTGCGGCGGACAATGTCCGGCGGCATTGTCCGCTTGCCGGCTCGAATGCTGCTGCCTCCAGGCAAGGCGATGGAAACCATCAATTCGCCGTGATGCTCGCGCGCTGTGCGGTGGCGCGCATCAGCGGCAGTTCCTTGCTGATCATGGCGCTGACCTGCTCCGGGCCCGCGTAGTTCGGCTCCAGCCCGTTGGCCAGCAGCTTTTGCTGGACCTCAGGGTCTTTCATCGCCTGCGCGACCGCTTTTTCCAGCCGGGCCTTGACGTCGGCCGGCAAGCCGCGCGGCGCCGCGATGGCTACCCACGAGTCGGCATCGAAGCCGGGATAACCGGCTTCCGCGACGGTGGGCACGTCAGGCAGCGGCGTGGCGCGGCGGGCGCCCATGACCGCGATCGGCTTGATCTTGCCGCTGCGGATATGGGGCAACGACGCGGCGACCGTATCGACCGAGAACGGAATCTGCCCGCCGATCAGGTCGGCCACGGCCGGCGCACTGCCCTTGTACGGGATGTGCTGCAGCTTCATGCCGGTGGCGCCCAGCAGCATCTCGCCGGCGAAATGCCCGGTGGTGCCGGTACCGAAGGACCCATAGACGTACTTGCCCGGCGCAGCGTTGACCGCCGCAACCATCTGCGGCAGCGTATCCACCGGTACCGCCTTGTTCGCCAGCACAATCAGCGGTACGCGCGCCACCAGCCCGACGGGCTCGAAGCTTTTCACGGGGTCATACGGAAGGCTCGCGTTGATGGCCGGATTGACAGTGAATGTCGAGCCCGAACTGACCAGCAGTGTGTACCCATCGGCCGCGGACTTGGCCACGTAGCCGGCCCCGACGATGGTGCCGGCACCGGCGCGGTTCTCGATCACCACCGGCTGGCCCAGCGCATCGCCAAGGCTCTTGCCGACGAGCCGGCCGATCATGTCGACCGCCCCGCCGGCCGGGAACGGCACCACGAGCGTGACGGGCCGGACCGGATACGCCGATGCAGCGTGGGCCCCCAAGGCGGCAACCGCCAGCGCTGGCAGCGCCAGCGCCCGGGCTGCCACGAAGGCTCTGCGCAGGGACGAATGTAGAGTGGGATTCATCGCAGCACCTCCGTGCGTCGGTCAGCCGTTGCGGAACAGGAAGCTGTAGGCATTCAGGGCCGGTGCGCCGCCGAGATGGGCATACAGCACGCGCGAGCCTTCGGGGAATTCGCCACGCCGGACCATGTCGATCATGCCGTGCATCGATTTCCCCTCGTAGACCGGGTCGGTCATCATGCCTTCGTGCCTGGCGCTCAGGCGGATGGCTTCGAGCGTGCCTTCGGACGGCAGGCCATATTCGGGGCCGCCATAGCGCTCGTCGAGCACCACGTCGGCGTCGGCGATGTCGCGGTCCAGTTCCACCAGCCCCGCCGTGTGCCTGGCGATGCGCAGGATCTGCGCGCGGGTCTGGGCGGGCTTGGCGGAGGCATCGATGCCGATCACGCGATCAGCCCGGCCGTCGGCGGCAAAGCCCACCACCATGCCCGCCTGCGTGCTGCCCGTTACCGAACACACGACGATGTAGTCGAACTTGAAGCCCAGTTCGGCCTCCTGTGCGCGCACTTCCTCGGCAAAGCCGACGAAGCCCAGGCCCCCCAGCGGATGCTCCGAGCAGCCGGCGGGGATCGGATATGGCTTGCCACCCTCCTTGCGCACGCTCTCCATGGCCTCTTCCCAGCTCTTGCGGATGCCGATGTCAAAGCCGTCGGCCACCAGGCGCACGTCGGCCCCCATCATCCGGGACATCTGGATATTGCCGACCCGGTCATAGACCGCGTCGGAGTAATTGACCCAGTTTTCCTGGACGAGCACGCACTTGAGTCCCAGGTGCGCGGCCACGGCGGCCACCTGGCGCGTCTGGTTCGACTGGATGCCGCCGATCGAGACCAGCGTGTCGCAGCCTTGCGCCAGCACGTCCGGGATCAGGTATTCGAGCTTGCGGGTCTTGTTGCCGCCAAAGGCCAGGCCGCTGTTGCAGTCCTCACGCTTGGCGTACAGCTCGACCTTGCCGCCAAGGTGGGCAGAGAGGCGCTTGAGCGGCTGGATGGGCGTGGGGCCGAAGGTCAGGGGGTAACGGGCAAAGCGCTCGAGATTCATGGTGGCAGCTCCAGGGTTAGGGTGTGGTTCCGTCATCGGTGCGGCTTGCAGCAAGGCCAACGATGCGGCGACGGACTCTATCCTAGAAAAAAAGCCACGAAACGTGCTTGCAAAGAAGCGAGCTTTTGAACACTATTAGTAAGTCATCACCATTCATTCAGTCGGAAAATTCTCCCATAATCAGAATGAAAGAAACAAAATTTCGCACCAAATCCGCGCGGGCCGCACCCTCCCAGGCGCCATCGCAGACGCTGCCACCCGCACCCCACGTGGACTCGCTCGACCGCGCCGACAAGGCGATCCTGAGAGCCCTGCAGCAGGACGCATCGATCTCCAACGTGGCCTTGGCCGCAAAGGTCAACCTAAGCCCGCCCGCCTGCCTGCGGCGCGTGGAGCGGCTCAAGGAAATGGGGCTGATCCGCGGCATCGTGGCGCTCCTCAACCCCTCTGCGCTGGATGCGGGAATGCTCGTGATGATCGGCGTGGTGCTGGATCGCTCCACGCCCGAGTCCTTCGCGCAGTTCGAGTCTGCCGCGCAAAAAGTATCCGGTTGCATGGAATGCCACGTCGTGACCGGCGAATTCGATTACTTCATGCTGGTGCGCACAAGAGACAGTGAGAGCTTCAACCGCCTCCACGCGGAACAATTGCTCTACCTGCCAGGTGTCAGGCAGATCCGCTCGTTCATGGTGCTCAAGCAGGTGCTATCGACGACGCAGTTTCCTATCTGATGGACTTGCCACAGACGGATGGCAAGAAGCAGGACGCGCTGCAGCCGGGGAACAAAGGACCGGTCCCCGCTATCCAGCCGCCTCGCCGATGACGCGCCGGTGGGATAAAGCTGCAGCAGCTCTCATCCTTCGAGCTCTATAATTTTCGCTTCCAGGCTGCAACTTCCATCCAATGCCTTTCCGTCATCCTCAAGCGAGAAAGCCCACCCATGGCGCGGGCATATGAGCTTGCCATCTTCCGTAATAGTGGCGCAAGACAGATCTGCTCCTTGATGAGGGCAATATCGATTGATCTCATAACGCATTCCACTGCCCCGGGAAATCGTTATTCTTTCCTTCGGAATGGCGAGTGTTTGGAGTATGGAATCGCGAAGATTCGAGACATCCGAAAGCAGGAATATGTTTATGATGTTGTCGAACCTGTCAGGAGCGCGATATAGCTTTGCCCTCAGCGAGAGGTGAATGTTCTGCCATCGGTCGCGACCGCACATCAGGGCAAAGTATTTCCTGTCCGCGGTAATTCGCCAGAATGCCGGCATGGAACCAGGCGGATCAATAATGGATTTCTCTGACAAATCAATACATATGGAGTCATCTTCGCCATCACCCCAGGCCAGTACCAGAAGAGACTCGCATTGGAATTCCAGGTCCCAGATCTGATCCAGCCTGTTATTTATTTCATCTATCAGTCTTTCCTTTGAAAAATCGATAGCAAGACCTTCCCAGCGATCTGGAATATTCTTTCTGTAATCAAGAATATCGCGTTCCCCGGGTGGGGCGATGGGCTCCCGTGCGGTGAGTTCATTTATCTCATCCCCTGGCCTTGGGTACAGGATGTTTTCAATATTGGCGCCCAGTAAATATTGATGAAGCTCTGGTTGGTGAATGAAAATGTTGCCGACCCCGCATGATAGGGACAGGGGCAGAAAAGGAAATATTGCAGGCCCCGCAGCCGGGATGAAAAATCTCGGCTTAAGCCTTTGCATCGCGCCAACCACATTGTCGAGCTTTTTGATCGCTTTTTCCTTGCTGAGCTCCGCTCGTTCGCTTTCACTGTAATTCTCATAGCAGACCGGATGCCAGGTCGCGCCGGAAAACTGAACCGAATAGTAGGTTATCGGCCGGGGTAGCTGATCAAGCCGATCAAATATCTTGCAATCGTTCTGGTTGAAAAAACTGAAAGCAGGCGTTTCAATCAGAAGCGCGCTGTCATGATTCACCCCAATGTCCGACACAAAGCAGGTCAGCGTCAACCATGCGCTCATCAAGCTTGGCCGGCCATCGAGAAGTTCGATATATTGGAATCCCAGTTTGTCGATCTCGCTCCTCAGGGCATCATCGCGAAATCGTGGAATAACAAATACCGCATCCCGGCCGATCTTGCTCAGGGTGTCCACGTCAAAATGATCCTGATGCTCATGGGAGATATATATCCAGCCCTTCTTCCTTTGGCTTATCTCTATGAATTCCGCTTGGAGATGATGATTTTTCGGATACTGGAACCAGCTGCCATGGAATGCCCCGTTCTCGGTGAGCCAGGGGTCTGTCGCAAGATATTCCGTTGACGACTCGACCAGAAAGCCGTTATGACCCAGGAATTTCAGGGAGACCGCTTGCTGCATATCCGTGCCGGTAGTGTTCGCCATGGTCACTTCTCCTCACATCCTATATCCACGCCTTGGAGGGGTGCCGAAGGTCTCCGTGAAGAGCCCCAGCCCGACCGCGATCGCCTTTGCGTCGAGCAGGCGCGATCGCCAACATTGTGCAGACCGGTCCCGAAGCCGTTGTCCGACAAAAAGGCTCAGGTGTGTGCGAGCACCGCCAGATACCGGGCCCGTTCCTTCGCGGTGCCGAGCGAGGAGTCGTGCCACAGCATCGTGAGGCAGCCGTTCAGGTTGAGCACATTATCGAGATCACCGGGAGGCGTTACAACGGCACTGGGTGCGATGGCGCACGGTGCCTCATGTCCAGGCTCACCAATTGATGTTACCGAGCGGCTACATTAGCCGTACGATCAGGCGCAAGGGCCTGCGACCAAGCTTCATAATCTTGCTCTGCCTTATCGGCATGACTTTTTGCCTGCCAAAGCGGCTGGTCCCGCAATCGGTCTGACTCAAATCGAACAAATACAAGGCGGCAACGTGAGTGCACCATTCGATTAACCGTGGGCACGCAAGTCCGTTTCCCCAGCCGATGAATGCAATGCCGCGCCGGCATTTCTGCGGGGCATCCGCGATACCGTCCGTCCGACGGCTGATCGCCATCGGCATGATGTTGCGCCGGCCATGGATCCGCTAGTCTGGTGGGGCCAGCCGTACAGCGACAACGGCCATTCACCGGTGACTGAGACATATGGACATCAATCAGCAGAAGTACAGAGAGCTCTGCGAGATCGAACGCTCAATCCCGTTTTCCAGCCAGGCCTGGTGGCTGGACGCGACGGTCGGGCCTGAACGGTGGAGCGCGACCCTGGTGGAACGGGCAGGGAAGGTGATCGCGGCAATGCCCTATGTCAGAAAAACAAGATACGGTTTTGTCATTCTCACCCAGCCTCCCGCTGGCCATGGCTTGGGTCCCTGGCTGGCGTGCAAGGACGCGAAACCGACAAAATTGCTCAGCCAGCAGAAGGAGCTGATGACCGAGTTGATTGAACAGTTGCCGAGGTTCGATCATTTCGCGCAGGCGTGGCATTACACCGATACCAACTGGCTGCCTTTTTTCTGGAAAGGCTACCGGCAGACCACGCGATACACCTACGTTCTCCCGGACCTTAGCGACGAGACGTCGCTTTGGAACGCCATGCAGCCCACCGTGAAACAGGACATCCGGAAAGCGACTGGCCGCTTCAATCTTCACGTGCGCCACACCGATAGTATTGATGAATTCCTGCCCTTGAACCGCAATGTCGGCACCGACCCAAGATGGCGACGAGGCTATTCCGATGACGTCGCGAGGCGAATCGATGCCGCGTGCAAGGAGCGTGGGCAGCGCAAGATATTCATCGTCGAGGACGAGGAGGGACGGGCTCACTATAGCGCCTATCTCGTGTGGGATGAGCAGAGCGCCTATGGCCTGATGGGTGGCGCAAACCGGGACCTGCCACCCAATACCGGAGCCGGCAGCTACTGCATATGGGAAACCATCAAATTCGCTTCGACGGTAACCAGGATCTATGACTTTTCAGGTTCCATGCTGGAATCGGTGGAACGCTTCTTCCGGGGATTCGGTGCTGTTCAGAGACCCTATTTCCGGATTACGAAGACACCATCCAGGGCGCTTTCCCTGTATCAGCTCATGCGGTCCCGATAGCGGGGGCCAGCGGGGAGATCGGGTGAACTACGACAACGGCACCGATCGTTGTGCCATGCACTGAACGTCGGTCGCTTCGCGGCACTGCCGGAGCTCGGCTCAGAACTCATGCCGCATCCCGAGCCCCAACAGTGCAAGCACATAGCTTTGACGACGCGCCATCAGCGCGCCGGTTCCAGCGCGGCCTTCACTCCATTTTGAGCCCCACCGTCCTGGTCATGGCCTGGTAGGTCGGGGCCGGCAGGAATGGCATGCCGCTACTGGACGTGTGCCGGGAGATGGCTATCCCGGTCGCTGAAGTCATGGTGACCGCGCGCGTCGAGGAGAGCTGTGGGGGGCGCAGACGGGATTTCGCATGTCGTGCTAGTCAAGTCGCTGGCGCTGCTCCTGGCTGAAATAGGCAAGCCGGTATAGCCGCCATGGTGCCTGCACACTGTCGCGGCAATAGCCATAGCGGAAGATGTCTTCCACCGCGGGCAGGTCATAGCGCAGGTCGGTGAACCAGACGCAGGCGGCCGTTTCGCCTGGCTCGCGCGGCGGCAGGTCCGTTGCCGGCATCGCAGTGATGGCGGAAAGGGCCGGATAGACAGCGAATCGCCTGAAATCGGCAAAGTCCGGCCGCACCCAGAGTTGCCATGCGAGCGCCTGCCCGGACCGCGCCAGCGGAAGCTGCAGCAGCTGCGGCCGCAGCGTCCATTCCATGTGCGCGGGCGGCACATAGGCCCTGGCCATGGCGGGCAGGCGCCCCAGCACCGGCCATGGCGGCAGCCAGGCAGGATGCCCGGCCAGGTTGACGTGGGCGACATGGTAGTCCGTCCCCGCGCGGGCGATCAGTTTCCAGTTGAACGGAGAAAACGGCTGTGGCAGCGCGTCCACACCCTGCGCCTGGATGCCGGCAGCATGCAAGGATTCGTTGCCCAGTTCCAGCGCGCGTTGCCTGAGCACGCCCTGGGCGCCGACATAGGCGCACAGCAGCACCATGCCCGCCAGGGCTGCCCGCGCACGCAGCGGCGGTGCCAGGCACAGTGCCAGGCCCAGGGCGGATACAACGATGCCGCTCAGCAGCGGATCGACCAGGAAGGTGGTGCCGAGGCTGAAGCGCCGTTCGGAGCCGGGATAGAAGATGCGGGTGCCATAAACGGTGATCAGGTCCAGCGCGATGTGGCTGGCCACGCCGAGGCAACTGACGGCAAGCGCTTCGCGCCAGGCCTGGTGCCGGCGCGTCACCAGGCAGAACAGTCCGGCCAGCAATGCGCCCCAGGCCGGAAGCAGCAGCAGCGAATGCGTCGGCCCCTGGTGCCACTGGGCCAGGAAACGCAGCGGATGGACCAGGAAGCCCAGGAAATCGATATCCGGAAAGGCTCCGGCGGCAGCGCCAAGCAGCAGTCGTTCGCGCGTGCCGAGGCGCCGGCCGGGAGCCTCGTCCATGGGGACGGCCAGCGCAACCTGCGCGCCCATCAAGGCGTGGGTGATCGTGTCCATCCGGGCCGCGCTCCGGTGTCGCCAGGACGGCGCCACGCCAGGCGCTCGGCGCAGCGCAGTTGCCGATCGAGCCAGGCCCGCGTGCGGCCTGCATCCGGTGAATGGTCGCGCAGCCAGCAGCCGAAGGTGGAAACGAAGATGCCGGTCAGCACGACCTCGCCCGCTTCGCGGCGCCAGCCGGATTCCGGCAGGCGGGCAGCTTCGCGCAGCCACTGCACGGTGCGGCTGATATGCAGCAGGCCCTGCACCTGCAGGTGTACGTGCTCCGGCTGCAGCTTGTAGCGCAGCATCTGGGCAGTGAGTTGCCGGTGCGGGGCCAGCGCCTCCAGCCAGGCGAGGATGGCCTGCTCCAGCCGCTCGCGATGGGACAGGGCGCCCCAGCCTTCACGCGCGGACACGCGCACCAGCGCAAGGTCAGCGCGCTCGAACCAGGCTTCGGCCAGGTCGTCCTTCTGCCGGTAATGCCGGTGGATCTCTTCCAGGCCGATGCCCATGTCGTCGGCGACATCATGCAGATGCAGGGCGTCCCAGCCGCGGCGCTCGCCGAGCATCAGGGCGACCTCCAGGATCCGGCCGGCCAGGGCTGCATTGTCGTTCATGGCGTTCATGGCTTTGCCATCCTCGGGAATGCGTCTGCACGCTGCTTTCCAGCATAGAAAGGCAGCGCGCAGGCTGGCGCCGATTTCTGACCCATGTGCGCGCTGCTGCTACCGCATCCTATGCGGCGTGATGCGCCGCGGTTAGCATATTGGCAACGTGCATCGCCCGGATGCCGTGCCCAGGTGCCCTTCCATGACCGATTCCCAAGCAGCCGTATGGGTACGCCGGACTCTCCTGGTGTGCCTGCTCGGCGGGCTGCTCGCCCTGTCCTTTGTCGTGGTACGGCCGTTCCTTGTGCCACTCGCCTGGGCCGCAATCCTCTCCTATATCACCTGGCCGCTCAACGCGCGGCTGCGCCGCGTGCTGCGCCAGCGGCGAACCTGGGCTGCGCTGATCTCCACGCTGATACTTTCCGCGTTGTTGGGCGTGCCGCTCATCGGGCTCACTATCCTCCTGCGTGCCGAGATGGTCGCGGCCTACCGCGAGGCGGCTGAGATCCTGAACGCGGGTGCGGCACTGCCGGATTCGCTCGCACGCCTGCCCTGGGTTGGCGAATGGCTGCAGGAATGGGTATCAGTGCTGTTAGGTGACCGCGCAGCCCTGCGTGCCCAGGTCACGCCGCTGATCGAACGATGGGGCGGCGCCCTTGCAAGGCTGGCCGGCGGCGTGGGACTCAACGCAGGGCTCATTGGCGTGACGCTGCTTACGGCATTCTTTTTCTTCCGCGATGGCGAGAAATTGCTTGCGCAGTTGCGCCTGGTCCTGCAAGGGGTGCTCGGGCCGCGCGCGCACGGGTACGTCATTGCAGTGGGCGACACCGCGCGGGCCGTGGTGTTCGGCCTCTTCCTCGCCGCAGTCGCGCAAGGGTCGTTCGCCGGAATTGGCTACTGGGCGGCAGGCGTCGAAGCGCCGGTGTTCTGGGGCATTGCCACGGCCATCCTTGCGCTGATTCCCTTCGGTGCGCTTGCGATCTGGGTCCCCATCGGCGTTTGGCTGCTCATCACCGGCCACACCGTGGCGGGGATCGGGCTCCTGCTGTGGGGCGCTACCGCCGTGAGCTGGGTCGATAACGTCGTTCGTCCGCTCGTCATCAGTGGAGCCACCAAGATTCCGTTCCTGCTGGTGATGTTCGGCGTTGTGGGCGGACTCGCCGCATTTGGCCTGATCGGCCTGTTCGTCGGGCCGGTGATCCTCGCGGTGCTGCTTGCCGTATGGCGCGAATGGCTGGAAAGCCAGGCGGAGCAACGGGTGGGGCCACCGCCGGCACCTCCGGCGTAACCGGGGCGACACCTGTCGTGCATCACCTAAGTTTGAACGCGGCGAATTGAAATCAGCCCCGGCGGGTTGCACCGAGGCTGTCAGGCTGGTTAATGTGATTAGTGCGGTTAGTGTGGTTAGTGCAGCTGGCGCTTCAGGTCAGCAAGCTCCGAATGCATCGAACTGACTGCATCCTTGACCTTTGCATCGAGACCGCCGGCCTGCTGGCAAGCGCGGTCTGCACGATCGCCGATCCGTTCGAGATCATCGACCCACTGCCGGATCCGGTCCTCGTCCTTGGACGACATGACCTTCGATGCCGATTTGCATTCCTTGTCGAGTTCATCCACCCAGTTCATCAAGTCCGGTGGAATCGCCGCCTCGGCATGACAAGTCCGTGATGTCTCGCTGATGGTTTGCTGCAGATGACTAAAGCGTTGCTGCATTTCGCTGGCTTGCAACATGATGCCCCCTTCGTGAACATCCATCCACATGAATTCAGGCAGCAGATAACAGTGCGTTGCCCGTGCCATTGTCATTCGCCCGCGAGCGGGCTGCCAGCGAAGTTGCATTGCGCCAAAGCGGCCGCCAAGCGCGCGAAGGACACTTTTTCAGTCTAGGTCAGAATCGGCCAACCGCTTCGCTGTGAGCCCGGGGTTCCTGCTAACCTCGGGAACAAGTCAGCCAGCTTGGCGACAACAGGTATGCCGAAGCCGGCCGGGTACGACGCCCGCCCCTGGCTGCAGCCGCAGGGCTATCGCTTGCCCGCCTTCCCGGCGTGCCGCGCGCCGTACATCCGGTCCGGGACCAGATCCTGGTCCAGGATGTCATCGATGCTTGGCGGCATTGGCGGGTGCTCTTCCCGCACGGCGCTATGGTCCGCCCTGTCTGCCGGGCTGTCCGAGGGAATACTCTCTGCAGCGCGGGTGATCTCGTTGCGGCCGTCCTCCGGCGCATCGTCATCATCCGGATGGTGGCCATGGGGAAAATCGACCGGCTCCACCACCCGTTCGACGATCTGCTCGACGGCCCGTTCAACGTCTTCCCATACCTCTTCCGGTTCGATCGGATCCAGGATGCTGGGCATGGAGCGATTGGCGTGAGACCGACGCGGTGGTCCGCTTCGCCGCGTCCCGCCCAAATCCACTTTGGGTGGCTTGTGCATGAACAACTCCTGAGCGACGACGATGGTCATGCGGCATGCATGGCATGCGCATACTTGCATAATATGCAGACGCGAGGCTCAAAGTGAAGGACAGGTACCGGATACGGTACTGCCGCCGCCGCTGCCGGCCCGTCCCGGCGCGAGTGTACGCGGCGCTGCACATGTCGGGAGCGACGCCGCAGCATGCGGATTCACGATTTCCGCGTCCCGTGCCTTACCCGCTCCAGGTATTTTCCTGAAGCAGCCTCGATTCGCACCGTGTCCCCTTCCTTGATGAATTGAGGAACGAGAACCTCCATGCCGTTGTCCAGCGTCGCGGTCTTGAAGGTAGAGGTTTCATGCTCGCGCAAGCCCGGCGGCGTGGACACGATGGTTAACTCGACCGCAGGGGGAAATGCGATGGTGACTGGCTCGCCCTCATAAAGCTGCACCGGGATTCGCATGCTGGGGCGAAGAAATTTTTGATATGCGCCTATGGTCTCTGCGGGAAAACTGATCTGCTCGAAGGTTTCGGGATTCATGAAATAAAAGGCGGCACCATCGGTGTACAGATATTCCATCTCCTGGTGAACGAGCGCGACCTCTTCGAGCTTGTCGCTCGGGCGCAACCGCAACTCCTTGATGTGACCGGTCTTCAGGTTCCTGAACTTGGCGAAAACTGCGCTTCCCTGCTGGCCACTGCCGGCGTGATAACCGGCGCTGGTAACGCTGTGAAGTTCGTCCTCGAGCATGATGACCATGCCCGGCTTCAGTCCGGAAGCTTCGACCATTGGTGTCTCCGCCTGGGCGGCAAGATTCGCCTTCAGCCTAGCACCGCAGCGCCCTTTCAACAAACGGCCTAGATGAAGTCGCGGCCAAATGCAGCGCAAACCCGCACGGTGGTGGTGAAATCGCGCGGCCATTTCCGCGCGGCCATTTCCACGCGGCCTTCGACCAGTTCCTGACCACGGTGATCGGCCACGACCGGCAAGAATCGATGATCAGCTCACGCAAGCTCCGGTGCGCCGCATCGACCATGCCGCCGCAACAAATGCAGTGAAGAAGCGCAAGGCAGTCCGAAAGGCCGCGCGCGGGTCGATGAAGCACGCGAGCACCTGTTCGCTACGGCTTTCCCCATACAGGCACCAGGCGCAGAAATGCTCGCAGTTATTGGTCAGCAGCCGGTAGCGATTCTCACCGAGGCGCGAGCGCGCACGCCGCACGGCTTCGTGCCTTTCATAGACCGGATCAGCACTGGGTGCGATCAAGACCTCATATCCGGCGGCAAAACACATGATGCTGACTTCCTCCACGGGGCCGCGGCGCAACGACACCGCAAGCCCTGCGTAATGCACCACTTTGCCGTCGCCCACATAAATGCCATGGTGGCTGTAGCCGCGCCGCGGGGTGACGAGATGGGCACCAAGCGGTGGTTCTGCGCGGGCATCGAGGCGGCACTGTGCCGGCACTGCATTGGCAGTGCGACTTTGGCTGGAGGCGGGGTGGTCCATGTTCAAACACTCAAGCAATCACGTGAACTTGAGAAAAGCCTAGACCCGGCAAAACATTAATGACAATCAAAGATTCTTCTGCCGACCATAAGCATTTGTTGATCGACCCACAAGGCGATGGGACAGATCAGCAGTGCGCTGAACGGAGGGGCATCCGTGACTATGCTAGTCAGGAGCGGCGGGCTGGCCGGTCAGCCGCGGAGTCCATCCCAGTACAAGGAGGCAACCATGAACAAGCGCTTGAGTGAAGAAGGCATGGATCTGCTCTTTCGAGAGGCACGCACGCACAACGCATGGCTGAGCCAGCCCGTGAGCGACGAGACGCTGCGGCAACTCTATGACTTGATGAAATGGGGGCCGACCAGCGCCAACTGCTCTCCCGCACGCATCCTGTTCCTGCGCACCCCTGAGGCCAAGCAGCGACTGGTGCCCGCACTCGCACCGGGCAATGTGGAGAAGACCATGGCGGCGCCAGTCACTGCCATCATCGCCTATGACGTCAAATTCTACGAACTTCTGCCCAAGCTGTTCCCGCATGCGGACGCACGCTCATGGTTTGCCGACACACCGGAACTCGCGCTCACCACCGCGAGGCGCAACTCTTCCCTGCAGGGCGCGTACTTCATCATTGCGGCCCGCTCACTGGGACTCGACTGCGGGCCGATGTCCGGCTTCGACAACGCCAAGGTCGATCACGAGTTCTTTCCCGCGGACCCGAAGGAGAATGCCTTCCAGCTCGAATATTTCCCGGACAGCCATGTGAAATCGAACTTCCTGTGCAATCTGGGCTATGGCGACCCCGCCAAGCTGTTTCCGCGTGGCCCTCGCCTGGAATTCGACGAGGCATGCAAGCTGCTTTGACGGAGGGCGCATCGCAGGCTTGATTGGGGAAGCCCTTTGACAACCGGCGCTACAGGCTGCCGCGCACACGGGCGAAGACTCCGCGTAAACCCCGAGGACACAATCGTTACATTGACAGTTTGCTGACAGCTTCCCCCCATAGAATCTGCCCCTCGCAAGCCGGACCTGCGGCACGAGCCGGATAGCGTCCGGCCTCGGCGAGCCAGCGGTTCGGACACCTCGACAGGAGCACAGATGGAAAACGGAGCAAGCGAACAGATCCCGGCCACACTGATCCCCGGCGACGGCATCGGTCCCGAAGTGGTGGATGCCACCGTCAGGGTGCTGGACGCGCTCGGTGCCCCGTTCGCCTGGGACCTGCGGCGCGCGGGCATGGCCGGTGTGGAATACAGCGGCGATCCGATGCCGGAAGACACGCTGGACAGCATCCGCCGCACCGGCCTTGCGCTGAAGGGCCCGCTGACCACGCCGGTGGGCGGCGGCTTCCGCTCCGTCAATGTGCGCCTGCGCGAAGCATTCAACCTTTACGCCAATGTGCGCCCCGCGCGAACGCTGGTGCCCGGCCGCTTCGACAACATCGACCTGGTGCTGGTGCGCGAGAACGTCGGCGGCTTCTACGTGGCGCACGACTACTACATCCCGGTCGGCGACGACCCGCATGCGGTGGCGGTGTCTACTGGCACCAACACGCGCGACGCCTGCCGCCGCATTGCCCGCTTCGCGTTCGAGTACGCCGTCAAGAACGGCCGCAAGAAAATCACGGTGGTGCACAAGGCGAATATCCTGAAAGCACTCACCGGCATCTTCCTGGAAGCGGCGCGGGAAGTGGCCAGCGATTACGCCGGCCGCGTAGCGATGGACGACATCATCGTCGACGCCTGCGCGATGCAGCTGGTGCTCAACCCGTGGCGCTTCGACATGCTGCTCTGTACCAACCTTTTCGGCGACATCCTGTCGGACCAGATCGCCGGCCTGGTCGGTGGGCTCGGCATGGCGCCGGGCGCCAACATCGGCGACGACGCGGCGATCTTCGAGGCGGTCCATGGCTCGGCGCCCGACATCGCGGGCCAGGGCATTGCCAACCCGATCTCGCTGATGCTGGCCGCCGGGCTGATGCTCGACCACGTGGGACGGCAGGACCTCGCCACGCGGCTGCGCGGCGCCATCGAGCTGACGCTCAACCAGGACCAGGTGAAGACTGGCGACCTCCACGGTACTGCCTCAACGCTGCAGTTTGCCGACGCGGTAACGAAGCGCATCGTTTCCGCGGGCTGACCCGCCCACGCCCGGCACGCCTTGCCAGCGCGCAAGGCTGCCTCTCCCCGGTCGTTCCTCGTTGTTCCGGCACGCTGTCCCGTGCCGGCAGGATCGGCTTGCCTTGAAATCCGTGCGCCGGACGGACGCACACAGCCGGCTCGGGTGCCCCCTGGTTCCTCCCTCGGGGCCATTCGTGTGCTCGTGGCCTGGCCGGCAAAGAGATACAGAACAAGATGTTGACCCTGCTCGCCTACTCGATGGTGATCGTGTTCATGGCACTGATCATGACCAAGCGGCTCTCTGCCATGGTGGCGCTGATCCTTGTGCCAATTGCGTTCGGCGCCGTCGGCGGATTCGGCCCGGAACTCGGGCCGATGATGCTCGAGGGCGTCAGGAAGCTGGCCCCGACCGGCGTGATGCTGATGTTCGCCATCCTGTATTTCGGCCTGATGATCGACGCTGGGCTGTTCGACCCGGTGGTGCGCGTCATCCTGAAACTCGTCGGCGGCGACCCGGTCAAGATCGTGGTCGGCACCTTCGTGCTGGCCGCGCTCGTATCGCTGGACGGCGACGGCTCGACCACCTACATGATCACCTGCGCCGCCATGCTGCCGCTCTACAAGCGGCTGGGCATCAGCCGGCTCGTGCTGGCCTGCGTGATCATGATGGCCGGCGGGCTGATGAACATCCTGCCCTGGGGCGGACCCACCGCGCGCGCGGCCAGCGCGCTCGGCGTGGACGTGGGCTCGCTGTTCGTGCCGATGATCCTGCCGATGATCGTCACCGGCATGTGGGGCGTGTTCGTGGCCTTCGTGCTGGGCCGCCGCGAGCGCAACCGGCTTGGCACCCTGGCCCTGATGAGCACCGGGCCAGGTCATGCCGGCCTGTTTTCGGGCCGCGCCGGCGACACCGACCCGGAGGTAGCTGCCGGCGATCCGCAAATCGCCAGGCCCAGGCTGCTGTGGTTCAACTTCCTGCTGACCGTCGGCCTGATGGCCATGCTGATCCTCGGCACAGTGCCGCTGCCGGCCCTGTTTATCGTGGCCTGCGCGATCGCGCTGATGGTCAACTACCCGACGCTGCAGGAACAGAAGGAACGCATCGGCGCCCACGCTGCCAACGTCGTGCCGGTGGTATCGCTGATCTTTGCTGCCGGCGTTTTCGTCGGCATCCTGTCGGGCACGAAGATGGTCGACGCCATCGCCCACAGCGTGATCAGCGCCGTGCCTGACTGGATGGGCCCCTACATGGCCCTGGTGACCGGCGTGCTGAGCGTCCCGTTCACGTTCTTTATTTCGAACGACGCGTTCTACTTTGGCATCCTGCCGATCCTGGCCAAGGCCGCCGCGGTCTATGGCATCGGCGCCGCCGAGATCGGGCGCGCGTCGCTGATCGGGCAGCAGGTCCACCTGCTGAGCCCGCTGGTTGCATCCACCTATCTGCTGGTCGGCCTGGCGGAAGTCGAGTTCGGCGACCATCAGCGCTACACCCTGCTGTGGGCGCTGTCGGCGGCGTTGGTCATGCTGGTTGCGACAGTTGCCTTCGGGGTCATCCCGCTCGTGGGCCGTATCGGCTGACGGCAATGTGCCCGCTCCGATACCGCCTCACTTGGCACCTGCTCACCGCTTCGCCTATGCTGACAATCAACGATGTCTGGCGTGCGCCGAAGTCATGAAAAGATTTCTGAGCACCAGACCCGTGCGTACCAAAATCCGAGGACGAGATGGCGACTGGCACTGTGAAGTGGTTCAACAGCGAAAAGGGGTATGGGTTCATCACGCCAGACGATGGCGGCAAGGACTTGTTTGCGCATCACAGCGAAATCGAGGGGACTGGCTTCAAGTCACTCGATGAAGGCGCGAAAGTTGAATTCGAGGTCACCCAAGGCCAGAAAGGCCCGCAAGCCTCGAAGATTCGCAAGCTATAGTCGCTTGCACCGCGCAGAACCAAGGTAGAGGCCCTTTGATTGCCAAGGGCCTCTTTGTCTTGGAGGTTTCGAATTGACGCGGCGGTCGTTTGCGCCAGGCGTTCTGGCACGGCAAAAAAAATCCCCCGAGGCTTTGCTCGGGGGAGATGTTCGGTTGTGGATGCGGACGTCGCGCGCCCCACGTATGAAAGTCCGGACGCATCCAGGCAATTACGTAGTTGCTTATTTACCGTCCTCTGTCAGCCCGTCGCGATTGGTAATTCTCGCACCGTCGGTGAACACGTCTCGCCTGTCTACCACTCTCGCGCCATCCGAGTAGACGTCAAACTTTGCGCTTCCATCGGCATACGGATCCCGCGGCCCCAATACGCTCGCGCCGTCCGTGTACACATCTCGCGCCCCGATGCCGGCATAGGCCAGGCTGGAGCCAAGCGCCGCGCTCACGCCAGCTAGCAAAATGAGTGTCTTTACCATTTTTTTCACCTCCTACTTATGCGGTTGCAAGGGCCCGGCAGCGAATCCGCTTCGCTCCCGTGTGAGGACATAGCTTCGTACGACTGCAATGTATGTCCTGGCGGTAGGTAGATGAATAGGGCTTGTTTCCGAAAAGGGGCTAGGGGAATGCCCTATTCGGAAGGCGGACGGGAACTTTTCGAAATTCCTTCAAGAAGGCTTACCGCGCAGCAGCATTCTGGCATAGATTGGTAGGGTGCACTGCAACACCGAATGGATTCGATCCGCCTACACATTGCCCGGATTCGATAGAAATTGGCGATTTTCAACAAATTTAGACACGTTGGCTTTTTGCAAGACTTTTGTCATTTCCGATAACGTGACAATGGCTGGTGTTGCCAGGGCATGTCTCGATGGTTTGAATCGAACAATGGCCATCATTCTGCATAAAGCGAGGCTCAACCTCTTCATTCGAAGCGCGTTTGTCGCATTGGCGTATTTTGCAGGTGCAAAGCTGGGTCTTGCGTATGCGGTAGTGGGCGGTGCGGTGTCCCTGGTCTGGCCATCCAGCGGCATTGCCCTCGTTGCGCTGCTCACGATGGGCGTCGGCGTTGCCCCTGGCGTTGCGATTGGCTCGATGCTGGCGAACATGTCGGTGGGCATACCTGCGCATGTCGCCGCGGTAATCGGCCTCGGCGCAACGATGGCCGCCTTGACGGCCACATGGCTGCTGAAGCGGGTCGCCGGTTTCCAGGTATCGCTTGATCGCATCAGGGACGTGCTGGCCTTGATCATCCTGGCTGCGACGCTTGGCTCGGCACTGAGCGCCTGGATCGGCACGAGCGCCCTCCGGGGCGAAGGTATGCTGTCAGTCGACGAATACAGCGGCGCCTTTCTGAAATGGTGGCTCGGCGACATGATGGGGGTGCTCGTGGTAGCTCCGCCGCTGCTCAACCTGCTCACCCATTCAAGTCCCGTCCGTTCGGCGAGCCAGGCCGTGGAAGCGTGCGGACTTGCCGTGGTGATCCTCTGGGTGAGTCACCTGATCTTCGGCGCCCCGCAGCTTGCCGGGCACGGCTACTATCCTGCGGCCATGGCGATCTTTCCGTTCGTTATCTGGGCCGCCCTGCGCTTTGACCATCTTGGTACCAGCCTCGCGACCTTGCTGGTCGCGATCATCGCCGTCCGGGGCACCACGCACGGCACTGGTCCCTTTGTCGCGGAATCACCGGTGGATAGCCTTGTGAGATGGTGTGTGTTCGCGAACGTGGTGGCGATCACCGGGCTGCTGCTGGTGGCGACACATGCCCAGCAGAAGCGCATTCATCGTCTCCTGATGGCATCCCACAAGGAACTTGAACGGCGCGTGCAAGAACGAACCCAGGACCTTGAGCGAGCCAACAACGAACTGAAGCAGGAGATGGAAAGGCGCCGCCGGCTGGAGTCGGAACTGATCCGGATCGGCGATCACCAACAGCGGCTCATTGGCCGGGAACTGCATGACGGCCTCGGGCAGCACCTCACGAGCCTGGGCTTCTACTGCACCACTGTGAGCCAGGAACTGCAGAGGCAGGGAAACCCGGCAGCGGCGGATGCGGCAATCGTTGTTGAACTGGTGAAACAGGCGTCCCTGATGACTCGCAGGATTGCCCATGGGCTGGACCCCGTCACCATGGACTCCGGTGACCTCTCGGTCGCCCTGCAAGGCCTGGCGGAATCGACACGCTCGCTGAACGGCATTGGCTGTACGCTTCGCATCGCGACGGATGTGGACTTGCCGGATCCGCCAATGCAGACCAACCTTTACCGTGCCGCACAGGAAGCCGTCAATAACGCCCTGAAGTACAGCCACGGCAGCCATATCTGGATCGACCTGGAGCGCGAAGGCGACGGCCAGACGCTTTCGATCAGTGACGATGGCCTGGGGATCGACCCGGAGCAGATGGAACGCACTTCGGGACTGGGACTTCACAACCTGCGTCACCGGGCAAGCCTGTTGGACGGTTCGTGCACCGTCACCCGCAATGCCATGGGTGGCACCACGGTTGCCATCAGCTACCCGATACACAGGGGGCCCGGCCATGCCAGAGACGCCACCTAGCCCTCGCCCTGCAACCAGGGTCCTGATCGTCGACGACCACCCTATCATCCGGGAAGGATTGACCCACTTGCTGAAGCAGGAGAATCTGCACGTCTGCTGCGCGGCAGCCAGTACGGAAGAGGCTTTGGCCGCAATGGCGTGCGGGCCTGACATGGCCATTGTGGATCTCAGCCTGCAGGCGGACTCCGGCCTGGATCTTATCAAGACGCTCCGGCAACACTATCCGAACCTGGCAATACTGGTCCTCAGCATGCACGACGAAGCCCTGTTTGCCGAACGCGCATTGCGAGCGGGCGCCAACGGATATCTGATGAAACTCGAGGCCACCGGGCATGTCATGAGTGCCATCCGCGAGGTGCTGGCCGGCAATATCTACCTCAGCGCCGCCATGCATACCAGGCTTGCACGGGCACTGGCCGTCCCCAGGAACAACCTGGCAGGCTCGATTGCAAGTCTTTCTGATCGTGAGTTCGAAGTCCTGCACCTGATCGGGCTCGGCTTCAGCACGCGCGAGATCGCCATGAAGCTGAATCGGAGCGTCAAGACCATCGAGGCACATCAAGCCAACATCAAGGAAAAGCTCGACATTTCCAGTGGCAAGGAGTTGATGCGCTTTGCGATTCAGTGGCTCGAAAGCGAGGGGAGTGCCTAGGACCTTTGGGATATCGGAGGGGGAAGCAGGCTCTTGCTTTTTGAGCCGGCCGCACTCGCCCGAAGGCAGGGCGATCCAGGCGCACGTGTCAGCTTTGTGCCATGAAATGGTAAATGCTTGTCACGTCCCGTCAAGCGGACGCAGACCGCAACATCCAAACTCACGAGGGCTGATCTGTCTGATCGAGCACCGCAGCCTTATCCCCGTGCCACCGAAAGATGGAGCGAACCGCCATCATCGGTGACGCGCCATCTTGAAAGTCTGACATGAACCCTACGACACCAACCGTTCTCATCGTCCCCGGCCTGCGTGACCATGTGCCGGAACACTGGCAGACCCTGCTGGCAGCGAAGCTGCCCCGCGTGGTCTCCGTCGCCCCACTCGAGCAAGACAAGCTGAGCTGCGCTGCCCGGGTCGATGCGATCGAGCGCGCCCTGGCTACTATCGAGGGGCCGGTCATCATCGTGGCACACAGCGCCGGCGCGATGATGGTCGCCCATTGGGCAGCCCGAGGCGGCAAACGCGAGATCCTCGGCGCACTGCTTGCGGCACCTGCGGACCTCGAGACGCCCATGCCGGCAGGCTACCCGGCGACCGACACACTGCGCGATCACGGCTGGCTGCCGATCCCTCGCGCCGCCTTGCCGTTCCCGAGCATCGTTGCGGCAAGCAGCAACGATCCGCTGACTCGCCTCGAGCGCGCCCGCGACCTGGCGCAGGCCTGGGGAAGCCGTTTCGTCGAACTCGGCGACGTCGGGCATCTGAATCCGGCTTCCGGCTATGGTGAATGGCCGCAGGCGGAAGCGCTCATCCGCGAGCTCTCGTAAAGCGGATCACCGCCTGGTGCCACAGGCCGGGAGTAACGGACATGGCCCGCGGCACCGGTGATCGTGCCATGCACGCCGGAGGAGCCGTGGCAAGTTCGCTCACGGCTCCTTCTATTTACTCCGGCTGGTAGTTGATGGACTTCAGCAGCGCGGCCTGTTGCTGGTATGCCTGCTTCAGGTCCGTCATCATCTCTTCCGACGTGGCGGGATCGCCCTGCTCCATGCCCATGTCCTTGATGCGACTCTGCACGGCGGGTTGCTTGAAATATGCCAGCGTGGCGTCGCGGATTTTCTGCTGTACCGCCAGGTCGACATCCGGGCGTGACCACACGGCGAACCAGCCAGCTTGCGCCAGCTGCGGGTAGCCAAGCTCCTTGAAGGTAGGTACATCCGCCAGGCCCGCGATCCGGGCCGGATAGGCCACCGCAATCGCTTTGATCTTCCCCGCCTTGATCAGCGGCAACGAGGTAGTCACCCCATCGAACATCAGCGGCACATGCCCACCCATCAGGTCGTTCAACGCGGGTGGAGAGCCCTTGTAGCCTACGTGCCGCATTGGCACATGGGTGAGTTGTCCGAGCAATATGCCCGAGGTGTGCCCCTTCAGTCCGGCAGCATAAGAAGCAAACACGAGCCCGTCTTTTTGCGACTTGCCATAGTCCACAAGCTGCTTCAGGTTGGAAACAGGAAGGTCCTTGTTGGCAACCAGCACCAGCCCCGTGCGGCTGATCTGGGCAAGAGGCTTCAGGTCGGCAAACGGCTTGTACTGGACCTTGTAGGCCAATGGCGCCTCGCTTACGACACCGCCCTGGATGACCAGGAGGGTATGGCCATCCTTGCCGGTGGACTGCATGTCGCTGATCGCCAGCGCACCGGCGGCACCAGGCTTGTTTTCCACAATGACCGGCTTGCTCCATGCCTTATGCAGGCCTTCCGCGAGCAGCCGCGCCAGTGCGTCAGCGCTGCCGCCGGCAGGCCCCGCCACCACCAGGCGGATCGGCTTCGTTGGCCAGGCCTGCTGGGCGTGAGCCACGGGCAGCCAGCCGACGACACCAACACCGAATGCCAGGGCGCATCCTTGCCACCATAAGCTATTGGCCTGCTTCTTCATGTCTGTACCTCTTGATTGCTGCTTTGCGTGTTTGGAAAGCTTTGTCGATGACGGAAGCGGCATATCGCACCACGGGCCACGCGCGTGAGGACTGCTCACCTCTTTTTTTCTATTCTCGGAGCGCGGCACGTCAACCGGCTAGGCCGATCACGACATGCTTTTACCAATTCGCGCAAACAGAGGGAAAACCCTGTAGAGATATGGCAAGCCACCCTGACGAGCCGGTGGTCTTTCCGGCGTTCGGCAGCTAAACTCGGCCCGCATCTTCTGTCGGCGACCTGGGGAAGGCCATGACTGCTGCAAAAGCCATATATCTCGATCCACCTGCCGGTTTCGAGCGCATCGTCGTCGGGGAAGCCACGGCCGCCCCTCCCGGACCGGGGGAGATCACCGTGCGCATCCATGCGAGTTCGCTCAACTATCATGACTACGCCGTGGTTTCAGGCCGTCGGGCCCTGGCGCAAAGGCGCATTCCGATGGCGGACGGCGCCGGTGAAGTCACCGCCGTTGGTGCCGGCGTGAAGACATTCTCGGTCGGTGACCATGTTGTCAGCACCTTTTTTCCGACGTGGCATGACGGAGGGCCGTTCCTGTGCGATTTTGCTACCGTCCCCGGGGATGGCGTCGACGGCTTTGCGCGGGAGGTTGTGACGTTGCCCGAAGCGTGCTTCACGCATGCTCCACACGGCTACAGCCATGCCGAGGCCGCCACGCTGACCACGGCCGGCCTGACTGCCTGGCGGGCATTGTTTGCCGATGGCGGCTTGAAGCCGGGAGAGACCGTGCTGGTACTCGGCACCGGCGGCGTATCGGTCTTTGCGCTGCAATTCGCCAAGGCGGCCGGCGCGCGGGTGATCGCCACCTCATCCTCGGACGAGAAGCTGGCCAGGCTGCACAAGCTTGGCGCAGACTGCCTGATCAACTATCGCAAGACGGCGCAGTGGGGCGAGGCAGTACGCGAGATGACGGATGGCGCAGGCGCAGACCATGTCATCGAGGTTGGCGGCGCCGCCACCCTGGACCAGTCGATGACGGCAGCCCGTGTCGGCGGACATATCGCCGTGATCGGGTCACTGGGAAACCCGACCGGGCCGGTCACCGTCACCCAGCTGCTGCGCAAGCACCTGCGGCTGACGGGGCTGCTGGTGGGGAGCCGCCAGCACCAGCTCGACATGGTGCGTGCCTTGAATACCACCGGCATCCGCCCGGTCATCGACCGGCATTTCCCGCTGGAAGCGATGGCCGACGCCTTTCGCTACCAGGAAGCGAATCAGCACATCGGCAAGATCGTGCTGGACATCTGATCAACGGCCGCTGCATAACCAGCGGCGGCCGGCAACCCGATGTCTTGCGCACGCGCGCACGATGCCTTCAGCAAAGGCCCCTTTCGATCGCCCCGGCAACCTGCAGGATGCGCGCGTCGGCACCGTTCAAGCCACAGACGCTGAGCGCGACGCCCGGCACGGCTGCGGGGAGCGGCAGCGATACCGCACAGCCATCGAGGAAGTTGATGACACTGGGATTGCGAAGCACTAGCCCGTTGATCGAAAAGAAGGCCTCATCGCTGCCGAGTGCATCGAGCCGCGGCGGCCGGACGGCAACGGTCGGCATCAGCCAGGCGTCGGCATCGCGCAGCAGCTTGGCTGCGCTCTGGCGCATCGCTTCCCGTTCTTTCAGTAGCGTCAGATAGTCGGCAGCGCCCTGTTGCTGGCCGCGGCGTATCCGTGTCGCCACACGCGGATCGTAGGCAGCGCCGCGCTCGTCCAGCAGCGCGCGATGCCAGTGCCAAGCCTCGGCCGCGGTCAGGCCGCCGCCGGCGTTGATCGTGGGCAGGTGGTGCAGTTCGGGGAAATCGAACGGGATGACGTGCGCACCGTGCCGGGACAGGCTGGCAAGCGCTGCGTCGAAACCACGCGCGACTTCGCTGTCCAGACCCTCGGTGACGAAATCGCGCGTCACGTACAGGCGCAGGCCAGCGAGCGCAGCGGGCTCGCTGTCGAGCGTTTCGCCGCTGAGGACCGCATCGAAGGCCGCGCAGCAAGCCACCGAACGCGCCAGCGGGCCGGCCGAGTCGAGCGAGGTCGACAACGGCACGGCGCCCGCCAGCGGCACGCGCCTTGCGCTGGGCTTGAAGCCCGTCAGCCCGCAGAATGCGCTCGGGATGCGGATCGAGCCGCCCGTGTCGGTACCGAGCGCGGCCACGGCCATGTCGAGCGCCACGCTGACGGCGCCGCCCGAGGTCGAGCCCCCGGCGATGCAGGCTTCGTCGAACGGCGTGCGGGGCGTACCGTAGTGCGGGTTCAGGCCAAGCCCGGAAAACGCGAACTCGCTCATGTTGGTGCGCCCGATCAGCACCGCGCCTGCCGCGCGCAGGCGCGCCACGGCCGGCGCATCGGCGGCCGCAGCGGCGCCATCCAGCGCCTTCGAGCCGGCCCGCGTCACCTGGCCGCGCACATCGAACAAGTCCTTGACGGACACCGGCAGGCCGGCCAGTGGCGATGCCACATAGCCGGCGGCACGCGCCTGGTCTGCCGCCGCGGCCGCCGCCAGGGCGCCCTTGTCATCGACCTCGACGAAAGCCGCGCCGCCCGACTTACGATGGCTGTCGATACGCGCCAGCGCCTGTTCGGTCAGCGCGACGCTGGTCGTCCGCCCGGCATCCAGGCTGGCGGCCAGTTCGGCGATGGTGGGAAGATCGGTACGCATCAAGGAGCCACCTCCAGGCTTGCCACGCGGTACGCATGGCGTAGCGAACGCCGCAATACCGGATCGTGCAGCTCGACTTCGAACGCCTCCCCGCCTCCCAGTTCCCCGATCACGGCCTGGGTGCCGCAGAACATCGCGGTACCGGGCGGTAGCGCGTCTGCGCCGTGCACATCTCCGTGCACATCGCCGTGCAAGCGCCGGATCAGGTCACGCGGATCGAGCAGGCGCGTCACCAGCCCTTCCTGGTAAAGCTCGCGCACGCCATGCCGGGTGCGCCAGCAGCGCATCTCGAGCCGGTCCCAGTGCGCCGCGACATCGTCGAAGCGCCAGACCTCGCTGCCGACCGGCTTGGCGCACATCTGCTTGGAGACGGTGACGTCATAGGCCTCGACCTTGCGATCGGTATGGTCCGAGCCCACGCCGACATAGAGCGCGTCGGGGCCCGCCATCAGCACAAACTCGATCTCGCCCGATGAATCCTCCCGCGGCACTTCCAGCAACGGCGCGGTCGTCAGCAGCGACGCGGCAAGCGGGTAGAAGCACGGGACGGTCGACGGCGGCTTCACGCCGATCTGTTCGAGTTCCCGGATGTGGTGGTTGACGGCGTCGGCATCGCGCCCGGTCCAGCCGGCAATGACGAGCCGGTCGATATGCAGCGCCAGCGGTCCTTCGCCGGCGAGCTGGAATTCCAAAGCAGGCATACGGTACAAGTGGTTGGAATGGTGGGGCTGCGAGCGCAACGCAGCCGCTGGGCGCGGCCCGCCGGACAAGCCGGCGGGCCATGGCCGGCCTAGTGTTCGAGCGGCTTGTGCGCCGTTTCGCGGGCAACCAGCAGCGCAACCAGCGTCACGCCCAGTGCCGCGCAGACGTAGAGCGACACCGCGCCGGTCGTGCCGTAGGCCTTGTACAGGCTGGTGATGATGAGCGGAGCGAAGCCGCCGCCGAGGATGCCTGCCAGGGTGTAGGCCAGGGACGAGCCTGCATAGCGCACCCGCGTCGGAAACTGCTCGGTCACGAACGCTGCCTGCGGGCCGTACATGACGGCGTGGATCTGCAGCCCCAGCACCACCGCCACGCAGATCTGCAACGGCTGGCTGCTGTCCATCAGCACGAAGAACACGAACGCCCATACGATCCCCAGCAGCGCCCCGACGATGTAGACCGGCCGGCGGCCGAGCTTGTCGGACAGCGCACCGAACAGCGGCACCGTCAGCGCATTGCCGGCCGCGCCCAGCATGGTCGCGGTCAGTGCCAGCGGTCGCGACAGGTGCAGCACGCTGGTGACATAGGTCAGCGTAAACACCACGACCAGCGCATAGAGCACGTCCGAGCCGATCCGCACGCCGCCGGCCACCAGCAGGCGCCGCCAGTGCGAGACGAACACTTCCTTCAGCGGGGTCTTGGCCTGCGCATTGTGCGCAGCCATTTCCTTGAACGCCGGCGTCTCCTCGACGCCGCGCCGCAGCCACAAGCCGAACACCACCAGCGCCACGCTGGAAACGAACGGGATGCGCCAGCCCCACGCCAGGAAGTCCTCCGGGCTCAGGAACAGCGACACCAGCGCAATGAAGCCGGTGCCCAGCAGCGTGCCGGCCGACGGACCCACCTGCGTAAAGGAGGCATTGCGCCCACGCTGGTCCTGCCTGCCGTGCTCCATCGCCAGCAGCACCGCGCCGGCCCACTCGCCACCGATGGCGGCGCCCTGGACAAAGCGCAGTGCCACCAGCAGCAGCGGGCTCCAGATGCCCCACGATGCATAGGTCGGCAACAGGCCCATCACGCCGGTGGCGATGCCCATCAGGATCAGCGTGGTCACCAGCACAAAGCGGCGGCCGAGCTTGTCGCCAAGATGGCCGAACACCATGCCGCCGAGCGGCCGGGACACATAGCCGACGGCATACGTGGAGAACGCCAGGATCGTGCCCGTGAGCGGATCGAAGGACGGAAAGAAGATGACGTTGAAGACCAGCGCCGCCATCAGGTTGTAGACGGTAAAGTCGTACCACTCCAGCGTGGTCCCGATCGAGCTGGCCGCGGCCAGGCGGCGCATCTTTGCGCTGGCGTTGGCGTTGGCGTTTGCGTTTGCATTTGCCTCGTGCGCGCCGGCTGCGGAGCCGACGTCGGCTGCCGTAGAGATCATTTCGCTCATGACGTCAGTTCCTTTGCATAGAGTTTCCACTTGAGGATGTAGCGCGTTGCGCCTGCGGCATCGGCGTGCAGGCCCTGCGCCGCGATGCTCAGCGCAAGCTCGCTTGCCTGTTCATCGCTGCTCTCCACGACGAACAGGGGAAGCAGCTCGCGGCCTTCCAGGCTCTCGTTGGGCAAGGGCTGACTGAGTTCGTCGTCGGGGACCAGAAGATAGGAGCGGACATACCCCGCGCGCAGCGAGAGTTCATCTCCAACCTCGCCGGCCCGATCGATGAGGGACACGGCATCGTCTGCACGCGGCAGTGGAAGGACCGCGATCCAGCTGCCGCTGCCCTGCCCCACCGAGGCGTTGACCGCGCACACGCGGCGCATCGGCCTGCGCATGCGCCCGAGATTGGTGACCGACCACGGGGTCTGGTGCCGGAAGGCCTGCCTGTAGGCGGCCGAGGTGAACGCGGCCAGCGATTCGGTGCGATAGAGGCCAAGGTACTTCGGGCCGCCGTGCACCGCCTGGTAACGCGCGGCCGAGATAAAGCCCGGCACGCGCGCACGCTCCTCTACGTGTTCGCGGTCGTACCACAGGTTGAAATCGGCTTCATCCGCCGCGTCCACATCGGACGCGACGAACAACAAGCCATGTGGGGGAATGGCCGCAGGATTGCTCATCTGACTCTATCTCCTCTGATGGGGTGATCGCCGTGTTCGGCGGATGAGTCGATGATCGTTGCAGCAGCGAGTCAGGACAAACGGGAAATTGTTGGTCCTTCCGATCAGTTTTTCTTGTGGATGCGGCCGGGAAACCGCACCAGGCTGGCGCAATGGCCGCTCTAGGCACCCGAATATGGTGCGGGCAGCGACTCGACGAACCGGTCCGATTCGCGGCAGGCCAGTTCGGCAACGAAACGGATGGCCTCGGAAACGCCGTGGTCGTGATAGCTGACCACGACGCGCTGCGGTGGCAGCGGGACATCGCAGGCAAGCAGGCGCAGTTCGCCACGCTCCACCTGCTCGCGCACCGGTGCCAGCGGCATCAGGGCATTGCCGAAACCGCCCCTGACCAGCCTGACAATGGCAGCGATCGAGCTGACGCAATGCACCTTGCCCACCGGCAGTCCGGCCTTGCGATACAGATCCTTGAGCGCAACATGGGGTTGCGAGCCCCGGCTCATAGTGATGGTCGGATGCTGCAGCAGCCCGGCCAGCACGCCCTCACCCGGCTGCGGCTCGCCCGGCGGGCCAACCCAGCCCATCGCCATCGGCAGGCAGGGCATGCTGGCAATGCCTTCGCCGACAGCGGTGTCGGTCTGCAGCGCGATATCGATGGCGCCGGCGCGCAGGCTCTTGTGCAGCCCTTCGGTCGTCTCGGAGGTGATCTGCACCTCGATGCCGGGATAGGTCGAACTCAGGTGCCGCAGGAAGTCGACCAGCCAGGTATGCACCACGGTTTCGATGGCGCCGATGCGCACCAGCCCGAGCAGTTGCTGGTCGGAGCGGCCCAGCACCATGATCTCGCGCTGCAGTTCGAGCATCCGCTCGCCATAGCTGAGCAGGCGCAGGCCAACCGGCGTCAGCCGCAGGTCGCGGGCCTCGCGTTCAAAGACGCGGGCTCCAATTTCCTGCTCGAGCGAGGCGATGCGGTTCGACATGGCAGCCTGCGTGATGTGCAGGTGGTCGGCAGCGGCGCGGAAGCTGCCAAGCCGCGCGACCCACATGAAGGCCTCGATGAAACGTGTATTCAAGGGCACCTCTGCGCCAGGCGGCCTGAAACCACACCAGTCATGGTGTTGTCCCCTCTTATTTATGTGTCGATTTTCCGGGGATTGTACCTGCGCCCGTTCGAACGACTGCGGTGCCCTACGGCTCAGCCTGCGTTGGCGCCGGCACGGAATCCCTGAGCCATTGCCAGAAAATTGGCCGTCTTCGCAGGCGTGGACTCGATCCGGGAAGCCAGTGCCAGCCGGATCGAGACCGGGCTGCCAACGATGTCCTTATAGACAACGCCCTCGACCTGTATCTGGCAAACCGAGGCAGGAACAATGGACACGCCGAACTCCGCTGCCACGAGATTGACGACAGAAGAGAGCTGCGGCGCTTGCTGTCCGGCGATGAGATCAAATCCGGCCTGCTTGCAAGCGCCCACAATGACGTCATGCAAGGTCGGACTCGCTTCGCGGGGCAGCAGGACAAACTGGTCTTCCGCCAGTGCGTCGAGGGATATCCGGCGCCGCCTGGCAAGTGGATGGGTTGCAGGAAGCACGACCTTCATCGGCTCCACCGCAATGTGCTGCAGTTGAACCCCGGCCGGCGACTGCCCGCTCAATCGGACAAAGGCCACATCGACCCGGCCATCGTTGAGAAAGGCGAGGAGCTGGGATGTATTGCCTTCCGCCAGGGTGAGGACAACGTTGGGGTAATCCTGCCGAAACGCGCGGATCAGCCTGGAGACCACCGGGTTGAACGCGGCGGAGCCGGTAAATCCGATATTGAGTCGCCCGATCTCGCCCCGTCCGGCGCTTTGCGCTTTCTCCACCGCTGTGCGCGTGTCATGGAGGATGCGCCTGGCATCCGTTGCGAACGCCTCGCCCGCTTCCGTCAGTACCACGCCATGCCCGGTCCGGCGAAACAGCTTGACGCCCAACTCCTCCTCCAGCGCGTGAATCTGCTGGCTGAGGGGCGGCTGTCCAATGCCGAGCCTTTCCGCCGCCCGCGTGACGTTGCGCTCGTCGGCGACGGCGAGGAAGTACCGAATATGCCGCAGCTCCATGCGATATCTGCCGTTTTATATATCAGAAAGATGCGATAGATATTGGACAGTATATCAGCGGAAGGCCAAAATACGCGCGTATCACCCCTTGCCGGGTACTTCACGGTGTCGAAGACCGTGTTGTTCGCGGCAAAGGCGGCGAATCACCCCACGACAAGAATCAGCGCCCCATGGAAAAGCAACTATCCACCAGGCCCGAATACCGGAATATCGGTATCTCGCAGATCGCGAAATACCGGTTGCCCTGGGCCGGCAAGGTATCCATCCTGCATCGCGTGAGCGGTGCCTTGATGTTCCTCCTCCTTCCCTTCGTCCTGTACCTGTTCGAGCAGAGCATTACCTCCGAACTGAGCTTCGCAAAGTTCTCGGCCCTGTTGTCCGGCGGCTTTGTCAAGCTGGTTGTGCTGGCCCTGATCTGGGGTTATCTGCA
>NZ_SMNY01000056.1:0-9839 GCF_004353535.1 Cupriavidus sp. L7L | reverse complement strand
GCGCGGACGGTACCCACGATTTCGAGTGGGAAGCGGTCGGCAAGGAGCGCACCACCCTGCATCCGTCATCCATTGGCGCAAAGATGTACACAAAGGTGGCAGCCAACCGCATCGGCGCCGCGGACGAGGCGTCGCTGAGCGACGATGAGGCCGTGGCCCTGTGGGACCGGCTCCTGGGCGGGCTGCGTTTCCGTGTCGATGCGCCGCCGACGCAGACCGGCAAGCCTGTCACGGTGCGCTCGGGGCAGGTCGTACCGCGCTCAGGCATGTGGCGTGCCTCGCTGCCGTCCGGCCACCCCCTGGCGGCGTGGGTGGCCGGCAAGTCCGGCGTGGTGCGGCAGGCTGGGACGCCGATGATCAGTTTCGGGCTATCGCCGTCAGATGAAGCAAAGGTGGTCTGGACGTGGATGGGAGAGGCCAGCACATGAACGCATGCCGCGCCGATGGTCAGGCCAGCGCGTGGATCTGCGGTCGCCGGGACGTACCCGTAGCCTCGGGCTGGCCGCCACGGTACCCCGCCGCGAACACCATGCGCCCCCCAGACCATGTATGGGTGACCATCGGCTGGCCGGCCACGCTGGCCACGGCGATCACGTCGGCGCGCAGCCCTGGCGCCAGCCGGCCACGGTCACGCAGCAGGGAGGCTTCCGCGGGGTTCGCCGTCACCAAGGCCAGCGCTTCGTTCAGCGGCAGCTCGGCCTGCCGGGCGGCGGCATAGGCCGCGGCGATCAGCGTTGACGGCTGGTAGTCCGAGCACAGGATGGTGCCGACGCCGGCATGGATGGCGTCGATCGCGCGCATCGAGCCGCTCTGGCTCTTGCCGCGCAGCACGTTGGGTGCGCCCAGGATGGTCGGCAGTGCCTGTGCGCACGCGGCTTGCGCGGTCTCCAGGTTGATCGGGAACTCGCTCATGCGCACGCCCAGCGCCTGCATGGCGGCGATGCGCTGCGGCGAATCGTCGTCATGGCTGGCGGTCGGGATGCCGAGGCGGTGCGCCTGAGCCACCAGCCGGTTGACGCGTTCATGCGCGCCGTCCAGCGCGGCGGCCTTCTTGTCGGCGGCGTCGGCGGCTTCCTCGCGGGTCATGCCGTGGTTGCCCATCATGTAGGCGAGGTAAGCGTCCAGCGTCTTGAACTGGCCCTGGCCCGGCGAGTGGTCCATCACCGACAGCAGGTCGACTACGCCCTCGGCCATCAGCATTTCCAGTACGGGCACGGCGCTGGAATCGGTCACTTCATAGCGGCAATGGATGCGGTTGTCGACCAGGCTATCGCCGCGGAACGCCGCTACGGCGCGCACCAGCGTGGCCGCGGTGTCGACGTTGCGCACGCCGAAGTGGTTGCCGGCAAAGGAAAGCGCATGGTACGGCGTGGTGATCCCGGCCGCGGCATTGCGGCGGTCGACCTGAGCCACGGCGAAATCCAGCGGGAACAGCACGTTGGCGCGCGGTTCCACCTCTTTCTCGATGGCATCGCAATGCACGTCGATCAGCCCGGGCATCACGGTGTGGCCGCGCAAGTCGATCACGTCGGCATTTGCAGGCGCGGCGCCCGGTTCGATGGCGGCGATATGGCCGTCCTCGATCAGCAGCGCGCTGTCGTGCAGCACGCGGTCGGGCAGTACCAGGGTGGCGTGCGTCAGGTAGGTTGCGGTCATGTCCGGCTCCGTTGTTCTGGACAGTTACTGGCAGTTGGGGGCGAGGGCGGTGGCGGGCTGCAGCGGCAGCAGGTGCGTGGCCACGGCGTCGCGTACCGCCTCGTCGTGGAAGATGCCGATCAGCGCGCGGCCGTCGGCCAGTGCCTCGCGGATCAGTTCGACCACGACCGCGCGGTTGTCGGCGTCGAGCGACGCGGTCGGCTCGTCGAGCAGCAGGATCGGGTGCCCGCCGATCAGGCCGCGGGCGATGTTGACGCGCTGCTGCTCGCCGCCGGAGAACGTGGCAGGAGGCAGGTCCCACAGCCGGCGCGGCAGGTTGAGCCGTGCCAGCAGCACCTCGGCGCGGGCGCGCGCTTCTTCATGGCTGGTGCCGCGCTGCTGCAGCGGATCGGCCACCACGTCCAGCGCCGACACGCGCGGGATCGCGCGCAGGAACTGGCTGACATAGCCGATCACGTCGCGGCGCAGCTTCAGCACGCGCTGTTCGGGGGCGTGGTTCAGTTCGACCCACGGTTCGCCGTCGGCGCTGGTGTCGCGCAGGCGGATGCTGCCTTCGGTGGCGAGGTAGTTGCCGTAGAGGCAGCGCAGCAGCGTGCTCTTGCCGGTGCCGGACGGACCCGACAGCACCAGGCATTCGCCGCGCGCGGCGTCGAAGTCGATCGCGTTCAGCACCGGCAGGCGGATGCCGCCCTGGTTGTGCAGCGTAAATATCTTGCCGAGGCCGCGGACCTCGACCAGCTTCTGTGCATTGTCTGCTTGCATCGTCGTCAGCCTTGCAGGATGGAAGAGACCAGCAGCTGCGTGTAGGGATGCTGCGGATCGTCGAGGATCTGGTCGGTCAGGCCTTGCTCGACCACGCGTCCGCCCTGCATCACCAGCGTGCGGTGCGCCAGCAGGCGCGCGACGGCGAGGTCGTGCGTGACCAGCACGGCGGCCAGGCCAAGGTCGGAGACCAGCCGGCGCAACAGGTCGAGCAGGCGCGCCTGCACCGAGACATCGAGCGACGCGGTGGGCTCGTCCATGAACACCAGCCGCGGATGCGTGACCAGGTTGCGCGCGATCTGCAGGCGCTGCTGCATGCCGCCCGAGAACGTGCCGGGGACGTCGTCGAGTCGGGCCAGGTCGATCTCCATTTTCTCCAGCCAGCTGCCGGCGACTTCGCGCAGGTTGCCGTAGTGGCGCTCGCCCACGGCCATCAGGCGCTCGGCGATATTGGCGCCGGCGCTGACCTGCATGCGCAGGCCGTCGCGGGCATGCTGGCGCACGAAGCCCCAGTCGGTGCGTGCCAGCAGCCGCATGCGTGCGCTCGACAGCGTGGCCAGGTCGGTCAGGCCGCATTCGCGCATGTCATAGCTGACGCTGCCGCGCTGCGGCGGCGCCTGCATCGACAAGGCCTGCAGCAGCGTGCTCTTGCCGGAGCCGGATTCGCCGACCACGCACAGCACTTCGCCGGGATAGAGGTCGAAGCTGACGTCATGGCAGCCATGCAGGCCGTCCCAGGTGCGCGTCAGGTTGCGCACCGACAGCAGCGGGGTCGTGCTCATCGTGCACCTCCCGCGGCTTGCGTGACTGCCTGTTCCGCCTGGCGGTCGGCGCAGTACTCGGTGTCGGAGCAGACGAACATGCGCGTGCCCGCATCGTCGGTGATGATCTCGTCCAGGTAGCTGTCGGTGGCGCCGCATTGCGCGCAGCAGCTCGTCCATTTCTCGACCGTGAAGGGATGGTCGGCGAAATCCAGGCTCTTTACCGAGGTATACGGCGGCACGGCATAGACGCGCTTCTCGCGCCCGGCGCCGAACAGCATCAGCGCGGGGCTGCGGTCGAGCTTGGGATTGTCGAACTTGGGAATCGGCGACGGCCGCATCATGTAGCGCTGGTTGACGATCACGGGATAGTCGTAGGTGGTGGCGATATGCCCGTGATGGGCAATGTCTTCATAGAGCTTCACGTGCATCGCGCCATACTCCGACAGCGCGTGCATGGTGCGGGTCTCGGTCTCGCTCGGCTCCAGCCAGCGCAGCGGCTCGGGGATAGGCACCTGGAACACCATGGTCTGGCCCGCGCGCAGCGGCGTTTCCGGAATGCGGTGGCGGGTCTGGATGATGGTCGCCTCGGCGGTACGCTCGGTGGTCTGCACGCCGGTCACGCGGCCGAAGAAGCGGCGGATATTGATGGCGTTGGTGGTGTCGTCCGAACCCTGGTCGATCACCTTGAGCATGTCGGGCTTGCCGATGATGGCCGCGGTGACCTGGATGCCGCCCGTGCCCCAGCCATAGGGCAGCGGCATTTCGCGGCTGCCGAACGGGACCTGGTAGCCGGGGATCGCCACGGCCTTGAGCAGGGCGCGGCGCAGCATGCGCTTGGTCGATTCGTCGAGGTAACCGAAGTTGTAGTGCTCGTCGCGGGCGATGCCCGTGGCGGCGGATGCGTTCGCGGCGGTCATGCCAGCGTCTCCTCTTGCGGCTGGGGCCGTGGATGCGGTTCGGGGTGCGCGGCTTGCGTGGCTTGCGGTTCGGCCTGCGCGGCGGCGTCCGTGCCTTCCTGCTCGGCGCGCAGGCGGCGCAGCAGTTCCAGGTTGGCCTGGAAGTCCACGTAGTGCGGCAGCTTCAGGTGCTGCACGAAGCCGGAGGCCTCGACGTTGTCGCTGTGGTACAGCATGAATTCGATATCGTTGGCCGGGGCGTCGGCGGCCTCGCCGAGTTCGGCGGCACGCATCGCGCGGTCGGTCAGTGCCATCGACATGGCCTTGCGCTCGTTGTAGCCGAACACCAGCCCGTAGCCGCGCGTGAAGCGCGGCGCTTCGTCGGCGTTGCCGGTGAACTGGCTGACCATCTGGCATTCGGTCAGCTCGATTTCGCCGATCGTCACGGCGAAGCCGAGTTCTTCGACGAACAACTCGACCTCGGCGGTGCCGTAGCGGATTTCTGCGGCGAACGGGTGCGAGTTGCCGTAGCCACGCTGCGTCGAATAGCCCATCGACAGCAGGAAGCCTTCATCGGCGCGCGCCAGGTTCTGCAGGCGCGCGGCGCGGCTGGCGGGGAAGGTCAGCGGCTCGCGCGTCAGGTCGGGCGGGGCGGGGTCGCCGGCGGGGATCTCGTCGGCTTCGACCAGTTGTTCAGCCTCGAGCAGCCCGGTCACGCGCGGCATGCTGGCGGGCAGCGGCTCGGCCGAAGGCGGCAGCGGTGCGGGATCGCGGCCGGCTTCGAGCGAAAAGTCCAGCAGGCGCTGCGTGTAGTCGTAGGTCGGCCCGAGGACCTGCCCGCCGGGCACGTCCTTGAAGGTCGATGAAATCCGGCGCTGCAGGCGCATCGCGCCGGTATCGACCGGCACGGTATAGCCGAAACGCGCCAGCGTGGTCCGGTACGCGCGCAGCAGGAACACCGCTTCGATCTGGTCGCCGGCGGCCTGCTTGAGCGCCAGCGCGGCCAGCTGCGGGTCGTACAGCGAGCCCTCGGCCATCACGCGCGACACGGCCAGCGGCATCTGCTCGCGGATCTGCGCCAGCGTCAGCTCGGGCAACGCCGTGTCGCCGCGGCGGTAGGCGTCGAGCATCTGGTAGGAATTCAGGATGGCGCGTTCGCCACCCTTGACGGCTACATACATGTCAGGACTCCATCTGCGTGGTGCGCGTCAGCGCGCAGAACCGGTCGCCGCTGGCGAGCAGCAGGTCGACGCCGAGCGGAAAGCCGACGTTGTTGGCGCGCCAGGCGCCGCGGAAGCCGGCCGGCAGGCCGGCTACGCGCAGTGCTTGCGTGTGTTCGATACCGGGGCCGCGCAGCGTGAAGAGGTCGCCGTCGTCGAGCGAGGCGACTTCCACCAGCAGCGTGGCCGAACGGTCCGGGAACGCGGACTCGCCCTGCGCGCAGTCCGCCAGCGCCGGCATGGCGTGGCCGGCGGGCACGCACACGAAGGTGGCGGCGCGGAGGTCGTCGGTCAGCGGGCAGCCGCAATGGAAGCGCAGGAATGCCCGTGCGGCGAGGGGAACGCCCGCCGGCAGCCACACCGGGGTGTCGGGATCGGCCAGTGTCAGCAGCAGCGCGGCGAGCGCCGGCGACAGGCCCTCGGGCAGGCCGGTGGTCGCCGGCAGGGACTGGACTTGTCCGGGATGGGCAAAGGCATGCAGCGTGGCGCGGAACACCAGCTGGGCGTCGTCGACCGGGTTGTCGAAGCCCGGCACCAGCGAAGTGGCGGCGGACAGCATGGGTTGGGTTGAAATCATGTCAGTCCTCTCCCCGGACCATGGTGAAGAACTCCACGCGGGTCTGCGCGGCGGTCGCTGCCTGCCGGGCTGCGCTTGTGGCATGGGCATCGGCCAGCGGCGCCAGCACCGCGTCGTGCACGCGCTGGTGCCAGGCCGGCCGCTGCAGCAGCGCGTCCAGCACCGCCGCCTGCTGCGCGTGTTGCGTGCTGCGGCCCTGTACATAGGCAACGCCTACGGTGCCGCCGGCACCGTCGTCATCCAGCACGACCGCGCAGCGCGTGACCGTGATTTCGCCGAGGTTGAACTGCGCTCCGGTGCCGCCGGCACGCGCGCGCACCATCGCCATGCCGGACTCCGGCTTGCGCAGCAGGCGCCACGCGGGCAGGGCCGCTGCCTGGCCCAGCCGGGCATAGGCCGCGTCGAGCGCCTCGGTTGGCGCCATCGCCAATACCCGCAGCCACGCAGCGCGGGCCGGGTTCGCATCGGTCGTTGCCGGACCGGCGGTTTCGCTTTGCATCATCACCCCTATACGTCTATACGTTTAGATGTCACAACGTGAACACGCCGCTACTAGACCACAGGCAGATGAACGTTTCGTGACGCTGCCCGGCATTAGTCGGGCTCCGTGCCATGCCGGAATAACTCGGGCACAATCGCATGGCAACAATGAACGCTTGATGACAAGAGGGCAGGATGTCTGATCGGGAAGTAGAACGGGGTTCCGGCGTGGCGGTGTGGCGCCAGATCGGCGAGGCGCTGGCGGAGGACATTCGCAACAAGCTGTACCAGCCCGGCGAGCAGCTGCCGCCGGAGCCGGAGCTGGCGACACGATTCGCCGTGAACCGGCACACCATCCGGCGCGCCATGGGTGAGCTGGAGCTGAGCGGACTGGTGCGCATCGAGCAGGGCCGCGGCACCTTCGTGCAGGAGCATGCGATCGACTACGCGATCGGCCGGCGCACGCGCTTTTCGCAGAACCTGGCCGCGCAGGGCATGCGCGGGCATACGGAGATCATCGGCTGCCAGGAGCTGCGCGCGCCGGAGATCGCACGCCACCTGGGCCTGGCACGTACTGCGACGGTGCTGCACGTGCAGATGCTCGGGCGGGCCGAGTCCCGCACCATCGACGTTGCCGAGCATTATTTCGATCCGAAGCGCTTCCCCGGCATCGACGAGGTGTTGCGCGCGCAGCAATCGGTGTCGCGCGCGCTCGCGCAGTTCGGCATCGCGGACTACACCCGCAAGTGGTCGCGCATTACCGCCGCGATGCCGAGCGCCCCGGTGGCACGGCTGCTGAACCAGCCCAAGACGCGCCCGGTGCTGCAGGTGGAGGCGCTCAACGTCGATATCGACGGCGCGCCGGTGCAGTACAGCGTAACGCGCTTTGCCGGGGATTGGGTGCAGCTGACGGTTTCGGACACCGACTGACGTTGCACGGACGCCGCGCGCATTGGTCTAGACATCTGCTTGTCATTTGCCGGCGCTAACGTCCCGTCCATGCATACGATCATTCCAACCCAAGCGCCGCAACTGAGCGGCATCACGGGGCGCCGCGTGCTCGGTGCAGCGGGCCTGGGGCCGGCTACACTAGGCTGGCGCGATGGCACGGTGGTCCAGCATGCGCCTGCATCCGGCTTATGGATCGACGCGGGCGACCTGCTGGTGCTGCCTGGCATCGTCGATATCCATGGCGACGCTTTCGAGCGCGCGGTCATGCCGCGACCGGGCGTCAGTTTCCCTTACGCGGGTGCGCTGCTCGACGTGGACCGCCAGCTGCTGGCAAACGGCATCACCACCGAGTTCCATGGGGTGACCCTGTCATGGGAGGGCGGGCTGCGCGGCGAAGCATATGCGCTGCGCATGTTCGAAGCGCTCGCGCAGCTACGCCCCGTGCTGGGCGCCGAGCACAAGGTGCATCTGCGCTTCGAGGCATTCCACCTCGCCGGCATCGATACGGCGCTGGCCTGGATCGCCGACAGGCGCATTGGTCTGCTCGCCATCAACGACCACTTGCCGATGATGGCGCGCCGCATGGCCGACGAAGGCAAGCTGCGCCAATACGCGGAACGCGCCGAGTGCGACGTCGAGACCTTCCGCCGGCACCTGCGTGCGGCCAGCGCCAATGCGCAGGAAGTGCCGGAGGCGATGGCGCGCCTGATCGCCGCGGCGCGCGCGGCAGGGCTGCCGGTGGCTTCGCATGACGACCCGGACGTGGCCACGCGCCAGCACTACCACCGCCGCGGCTGCCGTATCGCCGAGTTTCCGCTGACCGTCGACGCCGCCACGCTGGCGCGCCAGCTGGGCGACGACATCGTGTTCGGCGCGCCCAACGTGGTGCGCGGCACCAGCCACACCGGCGCACCCAACGCGACCGAGATGGTCGCCGCCGGCCTGTGCACGGTGCTCGCTTCCGACTATTACTACCCGGCGCCGCTGCAGGCGGCGCTGCGCCTGGCGCAACTGTGCGTGCTCGAATTGCAGGGTGCGTGGCACCTCGTGTCGCGCAACCCTGCGCGCGCCGCCGGACTGCGCGACCGCGGCACGCTCGCCGCGGGCCTGCGTGCCGACGCGATCCTGGTCGACGACCGGCAGCCCGGCGCGCCGCGCGTCTGCGCCACCATCGTCAATGGCGAACTGAAGCATGCCGCAGCGATGCCGCCGCTGGTCGATCTTGCCGACGCCGGTACACTGGCGGCATGACCATGCACGCACACCGTTACGCGATCTACCTGGCGCCGGGCGAGCCGTTCCGTACCTTCGGCAGCCAGTGGCTCGGCCGCAATGCCGATTCCGGCGCCGCCGCGCCCATGCCGCCCGGCTTCACTGCGCCGCCGTCCGAGTGGGTGCGGGCGCCGGCCCACTATGGCCTGCATGCCACGCTGAAGCCGCCGTTCCGGCTTGCCGAGGGCACCGACGCCGCGCAGCTCGACGCCGCCGCCCGTGCTTTTGCGCGCGGCCGCGCAGCGTTCGACACGCCGCTGGCGTTGCGCTCGCTGCGGGGCTTTGTCGCATGGTGCCTGGCCGAAACGTCGCCGCCGATGCAGGCGTTGGCCGATGCCAGCGTGGTGGCATTCGAGCGCTTCCGGGCTCCGCCGGCCCCGGCCGAACTGGCCCGACGCGTGCCGGAGCAGCTGAGCGCGGCACAGCGCAAGATGCTCGATGCGTGGGGCTATCCGTATGTGTTCGAGACCTTTGTCTTCCACATCACGCTGACGGGCATGCTCGATGCCGCCAGCGAGGCCGCCGCGCTGGCACGGCTGTCGGCGGATAGCGGCAAGCTGCTGGAAACGCCGCTGCATGTCGATGGCATCAGCGTGTTCGTGCAGCCGCAGGCGGGCGACGACTTTATCGTCGGGCGCCACTATGGCTTCGATGGCGGTATCGATGATGGCGCCGGTGCGGCGTACCTGGACGCATGAATACGGGAATCAAGACTGACGGCAGTGGCCTGTTCTACGTAATGGGGCCGTCCGGCAGCGGCAAGGATTCGCTGCTGCGCGCGCTGCGCGAGCGCTTGGGTCCAGAGGATCGCGTCGTGGTGGCGCATCGCTATATCACGCGCGAGGCCGATGCCAACGAAGCGTCGGTGGCCCTTAGTCCCGATGAGTTCCGGCGCCGCCAGGCGCTTGGGTGCCTGGCGCTGAACTGGCACAGCCATGGGCTGCACTATGGCATTGGCGTCGAGATCGAGCAGTGGCTCGCCGCAGGGCTGACGGTGATCGTCAACGGATCGCGGGAGTACCTGCCGCAGGCGGTGGCGCGCTATCCCAAGCTTTGCGCGATCCATGTACGGGTCAAGCCAGAGGTGCTGGCTGCGCGGCTGCGTCAGCGTGGGCGCGAGTCAGAAGACGCCATCGCGCGGCGGCTGGTGCGTGCGGTGCAGGCGTTTGATGTTCCGGATGGGTGTTCGTTGGTGGAGATTGATAACAGTGGGGCGTTGGGGGCATCGGCGGAGGTTTTGGCGCGGGTGGTGGGGGTAGGG
>NZ_SMNY01000055.1:0-28313 GCF_004353535.1 Cupriavidus sp. L7L | reverse complement strand
CAGTACGCCACTGCACTGCAACGCGTCGAGTGCCCGATCAGCGAACTGTGGGTGTCGACCAAGTGCGGCGAGTCGGACACTACTTCCGGCTGCGGTGCCAACCCGACGGTTGGCAATGCCTTCGATAAGCTCCATCCGCTTGGCACGACCCTGGTGTTCGGCGAGACCTCAGAGCTGACTGGCGGCGAGCACATCGTCGCCGCCCGTTGCGCTAACGACGACGTGCGCCGTAAGTTCATGGAAATGTTCGAGCGCTACCAGGGCATGATCGACCGCTGGAAGACCTCAGACCTTTCCGAGTCGCAGCCGACCAAGGGAAATATCGCTGGAGGTCTCACCACGATTGAGGAGAAGGCGCTCGGCAACATCCAGAAGATTGGTAAGAAGTGCACCGTCGATGGTGTATTGGATAAGGCAGAAGAGCCGACCCATCCGGGCCTCTGGTTCATGGACTCATCCTCGGCTGCTGCCGAGATGGTCACGCTCTGCGCCGCTGCCGGCTATGTCGTCCACTTCTTCCCGACCGGCCAAGGCAATGTGATCGGCAACCCGATCGTCCCCGTCATCAAGCTGTGCGCCAACCCGCGTACAGTGCGTCTCATGAGCGAGCACATGGACGTGGACTGCTCGGGGCTGCTGCAACGCGAACAGACGCTGGACCAGACTGGCGACAAGCTGCTGGAATGCATGCTGGAGACTGTCAATGGCCGCTGGACTGCGGCTGAGGCGCTCGGCCATCGTGAGTTCGTGCTGACCCGCATCCACGAGTCCGCGTAACGATACTGCACTGCATCAGTGAAGACATGAACCCCTTCGCGGTGCAGGTGCTGACACCCGGCTTCGTTACGGGACGAGCCGGGCTAAGTCGGCATGCGCAACACCTGGTCGAGGCTCTTAGTGGTGCCCCGGTGCTGATCTTCGTAGCACCCAGGTAGCTGCGGGGCTGCTGACTGCGCCGCAGCACTCACGGTCAGATCGAGGTGCTCTTCTTCAATTCTCCAGAGTCGCTGGCATATGTGAAGTCAGGCAAGCTGCGCGCCCTGGCGTTGACCACGCGTATCCACTGCTGCCTGACTTGCCAACCGTGACCGAGGTCGGCTATCCGGTGATTGTCGAAAACTGGACTGGTTTGCTGATGCCCGTTGGCACGTCGCGCCCAATTGTCGACAAGGTTGCCACTTCCGCTTCTCGCATGTTGGCATCTGAAACCGTACGCAATCGCATAATCGCAGCGGACTTTACGCTGGCACCCCAGAACGGCCTGCCGTTCGCCGAGTACTTTAGCGCCGAAGTGACGCGGTGGGCAAAGCTCATGGAAGAGAAACACATCACAGTTGAGTGACAGCAAGTCGCCGGTAATTAAGGAGCAAGAAAGCCGGTCTTTTGCAGAGGTTTAACGTAATCAAAACAGGAAAGTAACGTGCACATCGGCATCCCTCAAGAAGCACGAGTCGGCGAGACTCGAGTCGCCGCCACGCCGGAGACGGTCAAGAAATACGTCGCACAGGGCCATCAGGTCGTGGTGCAGGCGGGTGCCGGGGTACGGGCCAGCCAGCCAGACACCGCCTACGAGGCCGCGGGCGCACACATCGGCAGCGCCGTCGAGGCGCTTGGCGCGCAACTGGTGCTGAAGGTGCGCGCGCCCGAGATCACCGAGTTGGCTCACATGAAGCCGGGTGCGGTGCTGGTCGGCATGCTCAATCCGTTCGATGCCGAAAATAAGGCGCGCATGGCCGCCGCCGGCATCACGGCGTTCGCGCTCGAAGCCGCGCCGCGCACCACGCGCGCGCAGAGCATGGACGTACTTTCCTCGCAGGCCAATATCGCCGGCTACAAGGCCGTGCTGGTCGCCGCGCACCATTACCAGCGCTTCATGCCGATGCTGATGACCGCCGCAGGCACGGTGAAGGCAGCGCGGGTGCTGATCCTCGGCGCCGGCGTAGCGGGCCTGCAAGCCATCGCCACGGCCAAGCGGCTGGGCGCGGTGATCGAGGCCTCGGACGTGCGCCCGGCCGTGAAGGAGCAGATCGAATCTCTCGGCGGCAAGTTCCTGGACGTGCCCTTCATTACCGATGAAGAGCGCGAGATCGCGCAGGGCGAGGGCGGCTATGCACGGCCGATGCCGACGGACTGGATGCGCCGCCAGGCGGAACTGGTGCACGAGCGCGCCAAGCAGGCCGACATCATCATCACCACTGCTCTGATCCCGGGCCGCAAGGCGCCGGTGCTGCTGCAGGAAGACACGGTCAAGCAGATGAAGCCGGGCTCGGTGGTGGTCGACCTGGCCGCCGCGCAGGGCGGTAACTGCCCGCTGACCGTGGCCGACGAAGTGGTCGAGCGCCATGGCGTGATCCTGGTCGGGCACACCAATCTCGCCAGCATGGTCGCGGCCGACGCCTCGGCGCTCTATGCCCGCAATGTGTTGGACTTCCTCAAGCTCGTCATCGACAAGGAAGGCCAGTTCACGCTCAACCCGGACGACGACATCGTCGCCGCCTGCCTGATGACGCGGCGGGAAGAAGAGGCATTGGCCTGTTAAGGAGAGTTCGATGGAAATGGTGAACCACACGGTGATCAACCTGATCATCTTCGTGCTGGCGATCTACGTGGGCTACCACGTGGTCTGGACCGTCACGCCCGCCCTGCATACGCCGCTGATGGCGGTAACCAACGCGATCTCGGCCATCATCATCGTCGGCGCGATGCTGGCCGCCAGCCTGACCGAGGGCGGCGTTGGGCGCACGATGGGCACGCTGGCTGTGGCGCTGGCCGCGGTCAATGTGTTCGGCGGCTTCCTGGTCACGCAACGCATGCTGGAGATGTTCCGCAAGAAGGCGCCCAAGGTGAAGGCCGAGGCAAACGCGCCGGCGCACGCTGGCGCAGGACTGGTGGAGATGCCGCGATGAATGCCCTGTCCATGAATATGGTGACGCTGTTCTACCTGGGGGCGTCGGTCTGCTTCATCCAGGCATTGAAGGGCCTCTCGCATCCGGCTTCGGCTCGCAAGGGCAATGCCTTCGGCATGATCGGCATGGCGGTGGCGGCGCTTACCACGGTGGCGCTGATTGCCAAGCTCAAGAGCGAGTTCCTTGCCGCCGACGGTGGCGCGGGCTCAGGTTCCGGCCTGGCACTGGTTCTCGCGGGGTTGGTGGTCGGCGGCGGCATCGGCGCCTATGTGGCGAAGAAGGTCGAGATGACCAAGATGCCCGAACTGGTGGCGGCCATGCACTCGCTGATTGGCATGGCCGCGGTGTGCATTGCCGTGGCAGCCGTCGCGGAGCCTGCCGCATTTGGCATCGCAGCGGCGGGATCGCACGAGATTCCGCTGGGCAACCGCATCGAGCTGTTCATCGGCTGCTTTGTCGGTGCCATCACCTTCTCCGGTTCGGTGATCGCGTTCGGCAAGCTGGCCGGGCGCTACAAGTTCCGCCTGTTCCAGGGCGCACCGGTGGTATTCCCCGGCCAGCACATGCTGAACCTGGCGCTCGCGGTCGCGATGGTCGGCTTCGGCATCGCGTTCTTCATGACGCAGGACTGGCTGCCCTTCCTGGTGATGCTGGCCATCGCCTTCGTGCTGGGCGTGCTGATCATCATCCCAATCGGCGGGGCCGATATGCCCGTGGTGGTGTCGATGCTGAACTCGTATTCGGGCTGGGCGGCGGCGGGCATCGGATTCTCGCTGAACAACCCTATGCTGATCATTGCCGGCTCGCTGGTGGGTTCGTCCGGTGCGATTCTCTCGTACATCATGTGCAAGGCAATGAATCGCTCGTTCTTCAACGTGATCCTGGGCGGCTTCGGCAGCGATGCGACGGCGGCTGGCGCGGCCGGCTCGCAGGCCCACCGCAATGTGAAGTCGGGCTCGGCCGATGATGCCTCCTTCCTGATGGGCAATGCCGAGACGGTGATCATCGTGCCCGGCTACGGACTGGCCGTGGCGCGTGCCCAGCACGCACTGAAGGAACTGACCGAGAAGCTGACCGAGAAGGGCGTGACCGTGAAGTATGCGATCCACCCGGTGGCGGGCCGCATGCCGGGGCACATGAACGTGCTGCTGGCTGAGGCCGAGGTGCCATACGACCAGGTCTTCGAGATGGAAGACATCAACAGCGAGTTCGGGCAGGCCGACGTGGTGCTGGTGCTCGGCGCCAACGACGTCGTGAATCCATCGGCCAAGACCGACCCGGAGTCGCCGATCGCGGGCATGCCGATCCTGGAGGCCTACAAGGCCAAGACCATTATCGTCAACAAGCGTTCGATGGCCGCCGGCTACGCCGGGCTGGACAACGAGTTGTTCTACATGGACAAGACCATGATGGTATTCGGAGACGCCAAGAAAGTGGTCGAGGATATGTTCAAGGCGGTGGATTGAATAGCTGGCGTTTCCGGGACCGGTGTCGTGCTTATCTGAGCATCTCCCCGGGCCCAGTTGGACGAGCGGCACCTCTCGCCGATCTTGTGGAAGTGAGATAAGCCGTGTCGTCGAAGAGTCATATGCGGCGGGTAAGGTGCAGTTCGATCGTGCGCTTCCGCATATCCTTCCAACTTGCGCCATCAGAGTCAAAGGGAGCCGCTTCGGGCTGCTAGACAACTCGGCGCACCTCAGGAGATCAACGAGAATGCATCCGGCCTTGCCCCATCGACTGCGGTCCCTACTCTTCGTTCCGGCTGATAGCGACAGAAAGTTGGCCGCAGCCCTTAGGTCCGATGCTGACGGCCTCGTATTCGACCTGGAAGACGCCGTGCCAGAGCATGGCAAAGACGAGGCTCGAATAAAGTTAGCTGCCTTTTTGCAGCGAGCGCGATGTTCTACGACCGCAGCCCTACTTGTGCGTGTCAATGGCCTTTCATCCGGCCACCTGCTGAAGGATTTGGCGGCCGTCATGCCGCATTGTCCTAATGCGATCGTGCTGCCCAAATGCCGCAGCGTTCAGGATGTGCATAGAATCTGCGATTTTCTTGCGGCGTTCGAGGTTGCTCTTCTGGATGACAAGTGGGAGACGGCCGTCATTGCCATGGCGACAGAATCATAGGAAGGCGTATTTGGGCTTTCATCCTATCGAAACGCTCCGATGCGCCTCCAGGCGCTTATGTGGGGCGTAGACGATCTGGCTGCAGACCTCGGCGCGTTCTCATCTTATGCTGGCGGTGAGTTGACTGCCCCGTTCTCAGTGGCGCGCACGATGTGTTTGCTTGCAGCCGCGCAAGCCGGCATTGATGCAATCGATGCTGTCAGCACGACCCTTGCCGACCCGTCGCATATCAGTCAAGAAGCAGCGCGAGCAAAGCGCGACGGATTCACTGCGAAGGCTGCAGCTCATCCCTCCCACATCCGCGCAATAAATGAGGCCTTTACGCCCCAGGAGGAAGAGGTCCGATGGGCGAGGGAAATTGTTAGTGCGTTCTCAAGCGTCGGTGCCTCAGGTGTGGCGAGGCTTGGAAACGCTATGGTCGACCGACCGCATTTACGACTAGCCCATCGAATTCTCTCCCACGTTGAGGGAGAAGGCTGAGTTTCCGAATGGCGGGTTTCCAATGTAAGTGCGCCATTCGAATATCCGCTTGAAGCAGTGGGTGAGCGTCCGTAAATGGCCGATCGCCGACCTCGATGAAGTCAGCAGGGATAGCCGCGCACACGCTCCCGGCGCGAGCCGTGATCACTCCCAGTGAGATCCGCCATGCGTGGTGACAATCCTCGTTCGATCAAGACGCAGTCTATTGCGTCCTTATACGCCACAGTTTCCTTCGTCGGGTGCCACTGGTAAATCGCGTGCAGATTTCCCTTGTAGGAACAGCCATCACGCACGCGACCGTGCGCGAAGCCCCGTGATGCCGTGCCTTATCTCGGATTGCCCGCCCGCTGTCAGGCCATTTCACTGGCAGCTTCGCCAGCCAGCGCGACTTCCGTCTCGTCGGTCACCGTGCTTTCCGCTATCGCGTTGTCGACTTCCGAAACCATGTCGCCCAGACCAATGACGACAGTGATATTCGGCGTCCAGTTCTTGCGGTCGGTGCTGACCTCGGCAAACGTGGTTACCGTTGCGATGTAGCCCTGCGCTCTGAGGTCGTCGGCTAGCCGTTGTGCGCGCGGTTCCAGCGCTGCTTGCGGATTGTCTTCGTTGATGTCGAGTACCAGTCTGGTCTCGAATTCTTCCTTACCCCTCTGGATTGCCGTTTGCATTGCCTTGAGTTGCTTGTTCGCGAGCGCGACGAGCTTGCTGTACCTGGATTCTTCCTGGCTGGCGCGCAGTGCCTTGGCGGCGTTGATGATTTCGGTGCGGTCCACAAACATGATTGCCTTTCGGTGGGGAAGAGAAAGCGCAGACGCCGCGCAGGCTTGGCTTTAGTAGCAAGCTTTTCCGCGATGCGACGACAACTGTATAAATATACAGTGTTCGCCAGCTAACCGGCAAGGGTTGGCGTTTTTGACTTCTTCAAAAAATTCGAAGGTGTGCCTGACCAAAAGCGGCGCTGCTCGGGAGTGGCTGCCCGAATCAGGCCGTTGCGCAAGGTCCGCCGTAGCGGAGCAACCGCCCGCTCAAGTCCAAACGTCGTGAGGGCCAAGTTGAGAGGAGCTGACCGGCGCATTACGACCCCGAGCGGCCATCCCGCAAGAAGGGCGGCGGACGACCGGTTTCGAATGAACACGAGACATTAGCTAGAGTGTCGTAACGATGGCGCCTGCCGTTGTGGCCCCGATGGCGCGGCGTTCATCGTTTGTCTCTTCCCGGCATACGGAGGATAGGTTTCACTTGTATGGCATTTTCCATGTCACTCGTGAAGTCTCCACATTTTCTCAATGCGGGCGATTTCGTCCTTCAGGGTTTCAAGCGGTAGACTCAATGCCTGGCCAACCACTAGCGTACGATTCTCCTGGTACGCCACTGTGCGAGCAGCATCAGTGAGGAACGGTTCGAGAGTAATGTATTCAGGGTGAAGCTGAAGGGTTTCTCCCGGGCTGGCATCGCCATTTGCGGTGCCATCTACCTCAATGACCATCTTCCGCCATTTTGCAATTTGCTCTCGCTTGCGAGACTTTTCCGCTACAGCCACTTCAAGCCGATGCTTGACGACGGGGGCAACGACTCCAGTAATAACACCGCCAACGACAGCGGAAACAGCAGCAACTAATGCGGTGATAACGGTATTGTCCATCTTGCCAGTGTAAGTGGGTGCTAATCGTGATGTCTTAAGTACCATAGTATGAACTTACCTATGTCTGTCTGCTATGGGCAAGCATGGTCAATGCCTGCTTCTGGCCAGTCTCGACCCTCCGGTCTACCTGGCAGGCACTCTCAGCGCCAGCGGCGACTACCGACCCGTTGTGTCTTCCTATCTTGCGCGATCAAGCTGACTGACTGCTCAGCAGCGTTTAGTAGCCCCCGCGTACAAACAGGCCCGCGTCGCCAGCCCAGCTTCAACGTGGCGCCTCTACGTAGCTTTTTGTTGGCTATATGCGAGCGGAGATGCCGGTGAACGTGCGCCGTCTATTATCATAGAAGGCGCTGAGTGTTGAACAGAAGGAGGGGAAGATGACGCAACAATGGGAATATTCCGTTGGAATGCGAGACGGAAATTACATCGTGCTTCGGGATGGATTGGCGACTACCGGAAGGTTCTCTACGATGCGAAAGGCTAGAGATGAAATAGATCGTTTGTGTGCGATTGATGCCGAGCGCCAACGGGTCTTTGGGGAGCGGATGGCCGACCTCTTGACCCTGAACTTGGCGTATTCCGCCGCTGAAGTGCGCGAGTTTGATGATTGGGAAACCGCTTGGGGTTGGTTCCACGACCAGCCACAAGATGTAAAGGATCGCATCTACAATGCCGCGCAGCGGCTGAAGGCGAATGCGGCTGTGGCGAACGGTGTATCAGAGAATAATCGCGCTTAGCATGTTGATCTGAGAGTTAGACATGCGAGGAAGACCGTGATGGCCGATGGCGCGACGCGGCCCTCTGCAATCGAATGACCGTTTGCTGAATGAGGTTGCCTCCTGAACGTCCGCGCGACGCGTCAGTCGAAGGTCTCTTCTTGGCCGGGAAGCGACTTCCGTCAGCGGCAAAGCGGTCGGTTCTTGCTGGCCGTCGCCGTTGCGTTTCCCGTCCACTCGGAGCAACGGGGTGCGTCACCGAGCGGCGTTCGGATGAAGGGCAAGCAGCAACGCGGGAGGAGGGATAGGGCACGATAACGCGCCGTTATCTGCGGAGATTGGTGCAAAGGTAAGCGACGGCCCCTGCGCGCGAAAGACGTTTCTTAGCCCCGCTGGAAAAATTCAAGGGAGGGGATCGAGGCTGGACTTCGCCGGTGATAGCGGCGAATTCTGGTCCCCATAAATAGTTTCATGATCTCGAAATTTCGCCGGTTGTCTCTAGACGATCCTGAACCGCCTTTCGGACGCAGGACGGCGCAAAGACTGCTTCCGACGTACAACCGCCGCCGGTCGCTGAACTCAAAGGCACCCAGTACTGATCAAGTGGAGGGCACCGGGCCAACCCCAAGGATCTCCACAGATCGACAATTGAACCGAACGTCAAAGCCGGCGAGGGGCCTCATATCAAAGCTAAGGCGATCATTCTTTTGCCTCGATATAACGATCTCGTCCAGCCATGCACCGCCAGACAGTCCATTGAGATTGATGTTGGTCTCAGCTATATCTCGGCATAGGAATTCAACGATCCGATCTTCGCCTGAACCCGTCCACTTTGAATTGTCCTGGCCGCCATGCCGTACTGCAATAGTTGCATCAGCCACGTACCCGCCTGCTTCTTCAGCAATCCTAATGCAGAAGGTGACAACCTCAGAGTCGTGAAAGGCTGGCCAGTAGCCAAACGCATTCAGGACCAAGTGGCTGTTCTGTACCAACGTCTGACCCGACTCACCTCCGGAAATGTCTACGCCCATAGCTCACCTCCAAAGTCTGGAAATTGCTTCGCCCCTCCGGTATTCGGCGGCGGCTATCCCAGATATATTCGGCAATTGAAGCATAACGAGGGCTGGCCGGCTTGCGCGTGCGTTGCATAACACAGGAACCAAGCGATGCTGCTGCCCGCAGGATGCCGAAGGGGCGTGGTATAGGAGGCGACGTGCACATGGCTGCTTTCAAACGGCTGCTTTGTGAATGCGGCGGACGGCCGAATGTCTCAAGGTAGGAGCGATCGCACGACGTCTTGTGGCCGGACGCTTCCGTCGGACCGTGCGATCAGCGCGGGGAGGTCAGGCACACGTAGACGGTCTCCCAATGAGCGGGGTAGCCATTCACACAGCAGAAGTGGCGGCTGAGGGCGTGCCCGTACGCATCGCACGTATGGCCGCCGCAGCTCCGTTCAGGAACATATCGACCTGACGTCGGATCACGGCATCCATGTCGGTCGGCACCTTGAGGCCATAGATCCACTTGCGCACGCCGATATAGAAAATGGCCGCATGCAGGCTCCAGATCATCTCGATCTCAGCTTCGGTTTCGGCTGCATTACGCGGTGCGGGAATGCCGAATTCCTCTCTGACCTCGGCCAGGACCGGAAGGAACACCTTGCTGCGCAGCTTGCTGAGATACTTCTTGTTGATGCCTTCGTGCGTGAGACCGGCAAAGATGAACAGGCGAATCCACTCTTCACGAAGGATCACCGACGAATAATCGAGGTAGAAGGCGTGAAGCCGTTCCGTTAGCGGCAACGAGCGATCAGCGATCTGCCCCTCCCAGCCTGGACGCCACTGGAAGACTTCGTTGTAGACGCGCTCGATCAGTGCATCCTTGCTTTGGAAGTAGCGGTAGAGCAGCGGCTGCGTAACCCCGATCTGGCGGGCCAGTTCGCGGGTACTCCCGCCAAAGCCGTTCCGGGTGAAGTGCTCGATCGCCTTTTCCACAATCTGCTGTTCGCGCTCCTCGGGCAGCAGCCGCCTGGACGCTTTGACGGGGGTATCTTCCTCGGCCGATGCAGGGCTGGTCTCCATGACGCTTCTTCTCGCAGTGGTGATGCGGATAATGTCAGGATTCTACCAATCGGGCGATAAATGAGAAGATGGGCCCGCAGAAGCCTGCGGCGCCCGCTTCTCATCATGGGGACAGGTTAGCCGGCGGTTTTGCTGCCGAGTCCCAGTTCGCAAGCTACGCGCTGATTCTGGAAGGCCTCGCGCTCCCATGCACCGCGCGGCGATCGGTCTGTCACGGAGAACACGTAGATGCCGAGGAATGCCACCAGCATCGAAAACAACGCAGGATACTCGTACGGATAGATTGCCGATGCATGTCCCAGCACTTGTACCCAGACTGTAGGACTCAGGATCGTCAGGACAACGGCGGTCACGAGGCCCAGCATCCCTCCGACCACCGCGCCGCGCGTGGTCAGTCCCCTCCAGTAAATGGACAGAAGCAGTACGGGGAAATTGGAGCTTGCCGCGATTGAGAAAGTCAGGCTGACGATGAACGCGATGGTCTGCTTCTCGAACAGGATGCCGAGCAGGATCGACAGTACGCCGAGCACAAGTGTGGTCATGCGGGAGACTCGCAGCTCGTCCTTGTCGGACGCTTGTCCCTTACGGATGACCGTGGCATAGAGGTCATGCGAGATCGCCGAGGATCCGGCGAGCGTCAGACCTGCCACGACAGCCAGAATGGTCGAGAACGCCACGGCGCAGATGAAGCCGAGGAACACATTGCCACCGATTGCGTGCGCAAGATGCACGGCCACCATGTTGACCCCGCCGATCACTGCGCCCGCGCCATTGTGGTACAGGGGATCCTGCGCCACCAGCGCGATCGTGCCAAATCCGATCACGATGATCATGGCATAACCGGTGCCGACGATGCCGGTCGCATAAAGCACGCTCTTGCGCGCGGCCTTGACATCGCCGACGGTGAAAAAGCGCATCAGGATGTGCGGCAGTCCAGCCGTACCGAAGATCAGCGCCAGCCCCAGTGAAACAGCGGAGACCGGATCGGAAACCAGACCGCCAGGACGCATGATCGCCTCGTGCTTGCCGTGCGCGGTAATGGCATGGTCGAACAGGCTGTTCATGCTGAAGCCGAAGCGGCTGAACACCATGTAAGCCATGAATGCGCAACCGGCCAGCAGCAAGACCGCCTTGATGATCTGGATCCAGGTGGTGGCCAGCATGCCGCCAAAGAACACATAGACGACCATGAGCACGCCGACCAGCACGACCGCCGAGGTGTAGTTGAAGCCGAACAGCAATTCCACTAGCTTGCCGGCGCCAACCATCTGCGAGACCAGGTACAGGAGCACGATGACGATCGAACTCGATGCCGAGAAGCCGCGAATTGGGCGCTGCCTGAGGCGATAGGACAGGACATCGGCCAGCGTGTAGCGCCCGAGGTTGCGCAGCGGCTCGGCGATCAGGAACAGGATGATCGGCCAGCTAGCCAGGAAGCCGATCGAGTAGATCAGGCCGTCGTAGCCGCTCGTGAACACCAGCGCCGAGATACCGAGCAGGGACGCTGCCGACATATAGTCGCCGGCGATGGCCCAGCCATTTTGCATCGCAGTGATCTTGCCGCCCGCCGCGTAGTGGTCGGCAACGCTGTGATTGCGCCGTGCTGCCCAGCGCGTGACGCCGAGGGTCGCCGCGACAAATACCAAGAACATGCCGATGGCAATCAGGTTGAGGCCCTGGCCGACCGGAGGCGTCGCCGCCCAGGCCGGCGTGGTTGCTGCCAGCGCGGCAGCCGTGATCAATAGGCGTTTCATGGCTGAATTCCCTTGCAGATGTCCGCGATCATCCTGTCGTAGACGGTGTTGCTGCGATGCACGTAGATGGCCACCAGGGCAAAGGTGAACGCAAACATGCCGAAGCCGACCGGTATGCCGATGCTCATCGGCTGGCCGGGAGTCAACGGCAGGGCGAGCAGGTCCGGCCGGAACGCCAGCGTGAGAATGAAGCCGAAGTAGACGGCCAGCATGGCTGCGGTGAGCGTCCACGAAAATCGGCGTCGCATGCGGTGCAGGCGCTCGAAGGCGGGCTCGCTCAGCATGGGGTGTGGTACCGGCGGATCGATCCCGACCGGGCCGAGATCTGTTGGGTAAGGGGCGGGGGCGGCGTGAGGCATGCTTTGTCTCCGAATGTTTGTGGTTCCAGACCGGTCAGAATCGGCGCGAAACTGCGGTTTCACGCATCACTGCCTCGGGGGTGCGATAGCGTTCAGCCATCTCGCGGTCCTGCTCGCTTTTGAGTTGCGCCTGCATGTACGCGCCGAGATGGCGGGCATGCTCGACGACTGCCTGTCCCACCTGGACGCGTTCCGCGCTGTACGCTTCGAGCGCCGTTTCGACTGACTCACGTCCGGCAAGCGCACGGACGAGTGCCATGGCGTCCCCGGCGGCTTTCGTGACACCCATGCCGCAATGCGGGCGCGCCACGAAGGCGGCATCGCCGAGCAGCGCGATCCGGCCGAATGCCATGCGGGGCACGGTCAGGTCGAAGATCGGCTGGAACAGCGGCTGCGCAGTCCTTTTCACGATTTCCGCGAACTGCGGCGCAAGCCGGTCGGTGGCGGCGTCTTCCATGTCGGAGAGCACGTCCGGGCGGATCAGCCCCGGCGGAATGCCGTTGTTCCAGACCTTGCCAGTGGCATCGGTCAGCAGGTCCGGCAGTTCGTCGTGCTCGCGCGTGGCGCGATACCACACAAAGTTGTAGCGGCGTTGCCCCGGCGTTGTGCTGTTGCCATCGCCCGCCACGGGGTAGCCGAGGATCTGCTCATGCGGCGGCAGGCAGAAGGCAAACTTGTCGAAGATTGCCGCATGCGTTTCGCGCGAAATGTGCGCTTCATCGACAAGACCACGCCAGGCGATATATCCGGCGTACTCCAGGACTGCGGATGGCAGCAGCCGTTCGCGCACGCCGGAGCGAAAGCCGTCGGCGGCAATGACCAGGTCGGCGCTGTGCGAGGAGCCGTCCTCCAGCGTGACCACCGCATGGTTGCTGCGCGAATCGACGTCCGTCACCATGGCGCCGGTCCGATACACGCCGGAAAATGCGTTGCCCAGTACGTCATACATCTTGCCCCAGGCCGTCAATGTCTGCGGCATCTCGCGGTCGGACACAGTCGAGCCGTCGTGCGAGAGCGTGACGCGGGTACGGATGCGAACCCCGATGCTGTCGTCAATCGCCACGCCGGCAGCAGCGAGCGCTTCGAACAGTTCCGGATGCGTGACGATGCCCGCGCCGCGGCCGGTCAATGTCTCGGGCGTGCGCTCGAAGATCGCGACGTCCCAGCCATTGCGTTGAAGCATGTTGGCCGCAAAAAGTCCGCCGAGCGAGCCACCTACGATGATTGCCTTGGGTCGTTGTTGCAGTACGTTGTTCATGCCATGACTCCGGTTCATGCTTGCGCAGCGTTCGGCTGCTCCAGGCCTGCCACCTCGGCGGCCGGATAGTTCAATTCAATCGTCACGCCAGACGGGTCCTCGATAAAGACCTGGTGCAGGCCAAGGCTTGGAACGGTGCGGTCGCGCCAGGCGATTCCCTCCGCGCGCAGAGTCGCCCACATCTGCTGGACATCCGTGGCAAGGAAGGCGACGTGGTCCAGCGTGCCGGTTCCGGATGCAGGGAGGGTTTTGTCACCCAGGTAGGCGGACAGTCCATCCGCGCTATCGGGATCGACGCCGATGATGTGCACGGTTCCATAGTCGCGCTCGTCATCGCCCATGTAGAGCCACGCACCCGGGAAATCGAACGGGGGCCGGTATCCGCGTCGGAAACCCAGGATGCTTTCGTAGAACGCGCAAGTCCGTTCCAGGTCGATGGTGCGGATGGAAAAATGTGCCAGCTTGGTCAGTGCCATCGCTTCCTCCTTTGTTTATCAATCGATCAGTGATCGGTTGATAAATAATAGGGCGTAACGAAGAGAAGACAAGGGGCGTGGGTCTCGGTATTAACCCTTACGCGCCGGTGGAAAAGTAAGTGGGTCTGTGAAGTGATCAGACCAATACAAAGCGTGGCCAAGCCTTGCTGCGAGTCGGGCATGGACGAGCTCGCGGCGACCGTGTTGGCGGGCCTTGACGCGAATGTCTCGGCATAATCTGTCCATGCCATTGGTACGATCAAGCGAACTCAATCAAAAAGGATCACGGCAAGGATGGACAAGCTGCTTGCACTGAAGATGTTCGTGGAGACCGTGGACGCAAAGGGCTTCTCCGCTGCTGCGCGACGGCTGGACCTGGCTACGTCGTCTGTGACGCGTGCGCTCGACGGACTGGAGGCGTCGCTCGGTGCCGTGCTGCTGAACCGCTCCACGCGACAGATCACGGTGACGGAGGCAGGTGCTACGTACTATCAGCGGGCTCGCGGGATCCTGGATGCCGTGGAAGAGGCCGATGCGCTGATCGCAGATCGAGGCGAGGAGCCGGTGGGGCAATTGCGTGTGTCATTGCCGGTGGCCTTCGGGCGGCGATGCATCGCGCCGTATTTAGGCGGCTGGCTGGCGAAGCATCCACAGCTTGAGGTTGACGTGACGCTGACCGATGATATCGTCGACCTCCTGGGGGAACGCATCGATCTGTCCGTGCGGCTTGGCAGCCCTGCGTCGTATGACAACGTCGTCGCGCGTGAGATCGGACGCTTTCGTCGCCGGGTTGTCGCCAGTCCGGCCTATCTGGAAAGCCGGGGTCGTCCCGATGATCCCGTTGATCTGGTCAACCATCGTTGCCTTCGGTTCAGCTACGGCACGCGCGATCAGGTCTGGACGTTTCGCCAGGGTGACAACGAGACCAAGGTCCCCGTCAGCGGGCATTTTCGCTGCAACAACGCCGAAGTTTTGCGCGATATCGCGCTGGCGGGCGGCGGAATCGGCCTGCTGCCGGACTGGCTGGTCGATGACGAAATCGAAAGCAAACGACTGATGCCATTGTTCGATGCATGGTCAGTCAACCCGGATCAAGCCAGTTCCGCGATCTCCGCGCTGTATCTGCCGAACCAGCGTGGTTCGCGGCGAATTGCCGCATTTTTGGATTTGCTGGCAGCGCTGCCAGGGCCGACCCGGCGTCGCGACTGATCGCCACTCCCTGCTGCGGCGGCGTGAACACGGTTAATGCTCAGTCCTCGGTCGTGTGCTGATGGCGACATGACGGGACACAGTGGCATCATCCCGTCGGGCCGCCATCGCGGCCGCTGCGCTCACGCAACCTTTGGATAGTCGGTATAGCCGACGGTGGACCCGCCGAAGAACGTAGCAGGGTCCGGCGAATTGAGCGCCTCTGAACTTCTGAGCCGGTATGGCAGATCGGGATTGGCGATAAACGGGCGGCCGAACGCGATGATATCGGCGCGCCCGTCTGCAATCGCCTTGTCCGCGGTCTGGCCGTCGTAGCCGCCCGCAAGCATCACTACGCCTCGGTAGGCCGCGCGCATCTCTAGGATCATGGCATCCCAGCGTGGGTCTGCGACTTCATCCTTGACCGTGCCGACCATCGCCGGTTCCACAAGGTGCAGGTACGCGAGCGGCCAGTCGTTGAGGCGACGCGCGATATAACCGAAGGTGGCTTCAGGCGTGGCGTCGCCCATGCCCATGAAGCGGCCCATTGGTGTGAGGCGCACGCCCACACGTCCTGCGCCGACTTTCGCCGTCACGGCATCGACCACTTCCAGCAACAGGCGCGTCCGGTTCTCAATGCTGCCGCCATAGGCGTCGGTGCGATGGTTGCTGTCCGAGTTGATGAACTGGTCCAGCAGATAGCCATTGCCGGCGTGGATCTCCACACCATCCATGCCCGCTTCCATGGCGTTGCGCGCGGCTTGGCGGTAGTCCTGCACAATTTCCGCGATGCCTTCCGACGTCAGTGCCTGCGGTGTCGGAATTTCTCCCCATACGCCATTGCCCTCGGCGTCGACAACAAACGTTTTCCCCCGCACAGGCAAGGCGCTCGGGGCGACTGGCAACTTGCCGCCGGGCTGGAATGATGGGTGGGACACGCGACCGACATGCCAAAGCTGAAGGAATATCCGGCCGCCTTCGGCGTGCACGGCATCGGCCACGGCCCGCCAACCGTCGATCTGTTCGGCGGTGTGGATGCCGGGCGTCCAGGCATAGCCCTGTCCCTGCTGTGAAATCTGCGTGGCTTCGGTAATGATCAGTGCTGCCGACGCGCGTTGCCGATAGTACTCAACGTTCATGGCGCCAGGCACATTGCCAGGCTGCGTAGCACGCGATCGTGTCAGCGGTGCCATGGCGACCCTGTGATTCAGTTTCAAGGACCCGATTTCGATCGGTGCGAACAAGTGAGATGTCATGACAACGACTCCTGTGGTTGATCTTTGAAGGGGCATGGTTTTCAGCGCCACGAAGCGATCGCCAGTGCCGCCAGCGAGACCGTGGCAAGACCGCTGCCTGCCGCGACCACGCCGGCCCAACCGAGATGCGTGTACAGCGTGCTCGCCAGTGCGGATCCCACCGCGCCGCCGGCGAAGATGGCAGTCATGTACAGCGCGTTCAGGCGTCCGCGGCTGGGGGCATCGAGCGCATAGATCGCACGCTGGCCCAGCACCATGTTCATCTGGACGGCGAAGTCGAGCACGATGCCGGTGAGTACCAGCCAGTACAGACTCCCAGCGCCACCGGCAATGCCTGGAATGAAGCTGATCGCTGCCGCGATCATCGCGAGGTATGAGGCAATGCGCGTGTGCCCCGCGTCTGCCAGCCGGCCTGCAATGGGAGCTGCTACTGCACCCAGTGCGCCGACCAGGGCAAACACGCCGATCTGCGACTGCGACAGCCCGTAATGGCTGGCGAGTTCGAGCGGTGCAGCGGTCCAGAACAGGCTGAAGGCCGCAAAGAGGAGGGTTTGATATACCGAGCGCTGGCGCAGCACTGCATGGCGCGCGAACAGGTGCCACAACGATACGAGCAGTTCGGCATAGGTGGCCCGATGCTGGGGCGTGCGTGGCGGTAGCGTCGTGGTGATGATGCCGACCGTGATCAGAGTCATTGCGGCGGCGATGTAGAACACGGCACGCCAGCCGAAGTACTGCGCGAGCATGCTCGACAGCGGCCGGGACAACAGGATGCCGGACAGCAGGCCACCCATGATGGTGCCGACAGTACGTCCGCGCAGCGCCTCAGGTGCAAGGTGCGCGGCCAGCGGAATCAGGATCTGCACGCTCACCGAGCTCAGCCCCAGCAGCAGCGACACCAGCAGGAACACGCCAGGTTGCGATGCGGTGGCGGCCCCTACGAGGCTGATCGCGGCCGCGACACCACTGATCGTCAGCAAACGCCGGTTTTCGTGCAGGTCCGCAAGGGGCACTAGGAAGAACAGGCCGACCGCATAGCCGATCTGAGTCAGCGATACGATCACGCTGGCGCTTTGCGCGGACAGATCCACGGCCGGTGCAATCAGTTCGATGATCGGCTGTGCGTAATAGAGATTGGCGACGAGGACGCCTGCGCACGCGGCGAACAAGCCAACCAGCGCGCCAGACATTGGCGCTGCCGCCTGTTCGGCAGTATGCAGCGCGGAAGAGGCTGTGGGTTTCATGGCGCTTGGGGTATTCAGGTTACGGTGCCCCAAGCTTAGGAGCCGAGAAGCGCAAATTGAATCACAACGCAAAGCAAGTCTGCGTTGCGCGGCGCGCAACGCCTACGGATTCAGATGGCGATTAAATCATTTCGAAGAATTGTCCGGTGCGCACTTTTAGAAACTGTATGACGGGGGACGGCAACCCTTCGACTCAACTGATGCAGAATGGCCAGCGCTTATCCGGATTCAGACGGATACCAACATCGGGGTTAAGTGCAACGTTCACGATTCCTGCGGGTCTGAACGCCAAGCGAATTCTTAGAGCGGTGACCATGCTTGCGGGCCGAACAACGGCTCCGTGACGGCGCGCACGGATTCGGAATCAGATCGTCTTCTCCGGTCGATGCGCTATCGTGGGGCAGGACGCAGCGCAGGCCTCTGCCCATTGCGTCTGATGCGTGACTCTGTCACGGCCCAGCGCCTGCATAAAGCGCTGGGCCGCGACGAGTTGGAGCGGCACAGCAACTGGTGCCGCTGCGCTTCTAGCCGGATTGGGGGGCCGACTTCAGGCGGTCGAGTGAAGAGCGCCAGTCGGCACGACTGCGGATTCAACCGGTGGCGATGCAACCATCGCCCTTGTTCCGCCTACCATCAACCGCGCACGCGCCAAGCCGGATGACCGATTCTGGCCGACTGCGGGCGGCCGAGGGACAGGGCGCAGGTCCACCCGACTGACACATCCAACTGCTGCAAGACGAACGGTGCTCATCTTTCCCAATCGGATGGCGGGTTACAGGGCTGAGCCGACGTCTGAACGTCCGTCCGATGACATATGTGGATGGCGGCTTGTGGCCGACTGCGGCCGGCCGCCGTCGGCCGTGGTCGATTCTGAGCGGGAATCGCGACTTCCCAAAAGCGTCCGTTTTTCCGTGCTTTCTGGAAAATTTGAACGTGTCAACGAAGCCGACGGCGATTAATTTCCAGGCGAGTGCTATGCCTCGACTTCCAGAATGAACTCCGGACGATAGAGGGCGTCTGCAATTGTGTCGATCTGTGCTTTTCCGGACTGGAAATCCCGTACCCATTGCGCATTGGCGTCCACGATTTGTGTCAGCTTTCCGTCCTGCCCAAACTCGCGTGCCGTTTCCTCGGTGACGCTATACCCTCTTGCGCAAAGCGCTTCAATCCGTTCCGACCTCTCTGCGCGCAAGCCCTGCAAAGCCGAGTAGCAAGCTCCATAGCTCTCGAGGGATTGCTCAAGCGTTCGCTGTCCATAGCGCGAACCGGTATTGCTATTCAGGCTGCGCCGTGCGGAACCGGTTCTGCCTGACGCAACCGAAATCAACTTTTCAAGTTCACCAAGCTCGACGATAGCTTGCAGCACATCGGGGCTAAACTGTTTGCTTCGCGATTGCTCGATATAGATGTTTTTCTTATCGTACAGCGCAAGGTATGCGATCGGTCTGCTGTCCCAGATCGTCTTTGCGTCGTTGACTGCTTCCTCAATGGCGCCTGCGTCCACCTTGACGCACTTCCGTTTCTCATCGTTCGATACGATCAGCAAATACAGACCCTGAACGCGAACCGGCCGCGGCGGAATAATCGGTTCCGCCTTCACGACCCGCGGTGGGGATGTCGGTTCTATCGGTGCTGGAGCGTACGAAAGGGACGATCCAGTTGAGCGGGTTGGCGGGTCATCGTCATAATCGTCGTAGTTCGCACCGACCTGATTTGCCCGGTTGCTCTCGCTCGCATCGTACGCGGGGTTGTTCGGATTCATGCTGTCGCTGCGATCATCATTCGGAGTTCTGGCCATACGTTCTCCATTCAATAGCGATGTTGGCGATTTTGAGCGCCTTAACGGTACGAGCGCAGGGCGCTTGCCATCACATCATGCCAATGCCACTTGTGCTGCTGGTCATCTATGCCGTTAAACATTGCAGTTCGATGTACGCTAGCCCACATAATGCGCAGCGACGACTGGTTCAGGCCGCTTTGTCGCTGGTTAGGCAGGTGGCGGGTGCCCCTGCCGCGTCCGCTTCGTCGGCGTTATGTATGGACCGCAACGCGATAGGTGGGAGCGGTAATGCCGATGTTTGTAAAGACCGGCTGTGCAGGCGGGCCTAAACAGCGATCGCCATTGCCCGCAGCGTCAGCGTCAAGGGGGTGGACTGCTCCCTTGCGGAGATGGCCCTTGCCTGCGCGCGGTGACCGCCAGTATTGCCGCCCCGGAGTACGGGACCATTCCGATGCAGGCAGAAAGATTTCGTCTTCGACGCGTATTCTACGGTCGTCGTGATCGGGAAGCGCGGCAATAAGGTTGTCCGGCGCTGGGTTCAGACGACCGAGCGAGGGCTGTACGATGCCGGACCGGCAGGCGCGGAGCTCTTGGCGTGAGGGTAGAGTACGGCAACCTGTCATGCGATAAGGAGGACATGCGGAAAAGCTGCAAAGCTTCTTTTGGCATTCGTCCGAACTGTCGAGTACGAAACTACTGCCAAAGGAAAAGCCGTGTGCGTCAGGCCCCTGCCTCAGGTGACGAATGGCGCCTGCCGATCCGGAACAGGTTATGTTAACGTCTATCTGTTCCAGCAGAGGGGTGCCCGTTGATGGCCGCTAGCTGCCTTCGCCGAGCGGCCTCCCTGGAGGTGGCGATCGAATGCTCATCGCTGACCTGCGAAGTGGTATCCCCGCGCGCATACACGGCAAGCACCATTTCAAGGCGCTGTCAGGGCATCACCGGAGGATTGTAGGAAAGCGTCGCGGCGAAAGCCCATAACATGAACAGAACCAACGGCGTATGCACCAGCAACTGGGTGAAGGTGAAGCCGACCACGTCCTTGGCCCGGATGCCGAGCACACCGAGCAACGGCAGCATCCAAAAAGGATTGATCAAATTTGGCAGCGCTTCAGCGGCGTTGTAGACCTGTACTGCCCAGCCAAGGTGGACCTTTAGTTCGTTGGCGGCCTGCATCACGTAAGGAGCTTCGATGATCCACTTGCCGCCGCCGGACGGTACGAAGAAGCCGAGAACGGCGGAATACACCCCCATGACCGCCGAGAACGACTCCGTGGTCGCCATGGAGACAAAGGCTGACGCCAGATGGTGCGACAGCGGGGCGCCGTTGCCGCCGGTCGCCTTGGTCAGGATAAAGGCAATGCCGCCATACAGCGGAAACTGGATCAGGACGCCGGCCGTGGATGGCACGGACTTCGCGACGGCGCACAGAAAGCGCTTCGGACGCCAGTTCAGCAGCATGCCGATCAGCAGGAACAGGAAGTTGTAGGTATTCAGGTTGGAGATGGCGAGAATCGGATTCTTGGTCGAAAATTCCTGATAGAGCCAGCTCGCGCCCATGGCGACCAGAACCAACGTCAGGATCGGACTGTATTCCAGCCATTCACCTGGCCGAGATGGCCGCGCGTCCGCTTCATCGGCATCGTTTAGGTCAACCCCCATATCGGCCGCCGTGCGAGCACGCGCCTCGGTAGGGGCCGAGAAGTACGCCACCGCAAGGGACACGACGATCAATACGGCGGTCATCGCCATGGATTGCCAAAGAAAGATCGTATCGGAGAACGGGATGACCCCAGTGATATCCAGCAGAGATTTGGGCAGGCTGGCGGCATTTGCCTGTAGCTGCGCGGCGGAGGAGCTGAGTCCCAGTGCCCAGGTTGCCCCCATGCCAAGGTAGGCTGCCGCGCTGGCTGCCCTGTAGTCGACACGGAAGCCGCGCCGCCTGGCAATTGCGCGTACCAGCAAGCCACTGAAGATCAAACTGATTGCCCAGTTGAGCAGGGACGTCGACAGGCTCACGAGTGCGACGAAAGCCACGGCACCGCGCGCTGTCCGCGGCAAGGCTGCCAGACGGTTGATCAGCATGGCTGCCGGCGGCGACACCGCCACCACGTAGCCGGCAATCGCGACCACGGCCATCTGCATGGTGAAAGGGATCAGGCTCCAGAAGCCGTCGCCAAAGGCCTTCGCCACGGCCTGCGCTGGCGCGCCCACCAACATTGCGCCCAACGCCACCACGACCACGGCGATGGCCGCAAAAATATACGAGTCCGGGAACCACCGCTCGGACCAGTCAGTCACCCCTATCGCAAGGCGTTCCAGTCCGCCTTGTTGCCGCTTCCCGGCATCTGGGAATGCCATGCTTGTTGTCTCTTTCATGCTGAACTCCTTTGGCAGTTTCCTATATCGTTCTAATGGTTCGTCACGGCTTCGAAACACATGGCGGCCGCGGCCAGGTCTTCCAGTGCGGTACCCACCGCCTTGAACACCGTGATCTCCTGCGCCGAGCGCCTTCCTGCATGCTCGGCCCTGCACAGGCCGGCCAGGTCGCTGAGAATCTCTTCGGGGCCGATCACGCCGTTGGCGATAGGCGACAGCAAGTCACCGGCCTTGCGGAAGGCCTCGTCCGTATCAACAAACACCGACGTGCCATCGAAGCACGCGTCATCGGCCTCTCGCATGGCAGGGGTGAAGCCCCCGATCAGGTCGACGTGGGTGCCGGGGCGCAGATATTCCCTGCGGATCAGCGGCTCGGTGGACAACGTTGCCGCGCTGACGATATCCACGGCACAGGCGTCTCCATCGAGCCGGGCGACCACATCGGCATCAAAGCCGTCGGCGCACAGGCGGGCAACGAGCCGATGGGCCTGGCCCGTGTCGATATCCCACACCGCGACGCGCCGGATTTGGCGCACGGTCCGATAGGCATAGGGAAGCAGACTGGCCACGCGGCCGGCGCCTAGCACCAGCATGGAACTCGCGTCCGCGCGGCACAGGAAGGACGCCGCGAGGGCCGACGCCGCGGCCGTCCGTCGGGAGGTAACCTCATTGCCATCGATCAACGCCAGCGGCTTGCCTGTCTCCGCACGGTACAAGATGTAGGTCGAATAGAGCCCCGGTAGTTTGCGCCCGTGGTTGCCGGGATAAACGCACACTGTCTTGATGCCCATGTACCCACTTGCCGCATTCCACGCAGGCATCAGCAAAAGCGTGCCTGGCTCGCCCGGCGTGGCCGTGACCGTATGGCTGTGCCGAAGCGGCGCCTCGCAACCCGATGCGAAAGCGTTCTTCAGGGCTGTGACAAGGCGGTCGAATGGCAGGGACGCCCGCGTGGTGGGCGCATCGATGTTCAGCATAGCGATAACTCTTCAAGAGAATGGGAATGGCGATTCATGCGTCAATGACGAGGTCGCTGGCGGGCACCGCCTGGCACGCCAGGCATACGCCGGGGTCATCAGGCGCCTCGCCATGCAAGTGGTGTACGGTTCCGGATACGATCCGGACGGCGCAGCTCTCGCACTGGCCGACGCGGCAGCCGCTGGGCAGCCGAATGCCCAGCGCCTCGGCGAAGCCAAGCAGGGGGCCATGCTGGGAGCGCCACGAAAACGTGATGTCAGATCTGCGGAACTGCACCTGGAAGGCCTGACCCGCCTCGATCCGCCGCACGGTCGGCGAACGGAAAAATTCCCTCTGGATATCGAAGCGCGGCACGCCTCTCGCGGCCAGCCCGGCGGCAAATGCCGTCATCATGGCGTCGGGCCCGCACATGTAGACCAGCGGACGCGAGGCCAGCAGCGCGTCCGGCACAGCCGCCGCAGTGACGCGCCCATGCACCTGGAAGTCGCTGCCGAGGATGTCGCCATCCGCGGGAGCGTCATAGAAATTGATCACCGTGAGTGCGGGGATCAGCGCTCCCAGTTCGCGCAGCCGGTCCCTGAAAGCGTGCGTGGTGCCATTCTGGTTCGCATAGAGCAACAGCATCCGGGGCGGCTCCTGTTGACCGACGAGCGATTCCAGCAGATTGATGAACGGGGTGATGCCGATGCCCCCGGCAAGCAGGACCAACGGTCTTGCTGTACGCGTTGGCATCACGAATGTGCCAGCGGGTGCGCGCAGCTCGATCGTGTCGCCGATCGCCAGTCGCGTGTTGATGAAGGACGAGGCAACGCCGGACACGACCTCGCCACTGGCGAGCCGCGCCCTCGCATGCCGCACGGCGATCGCATAGCGGCGGCGGTCGGCGACGACCGCGGGCCCGGTCAGCGAGTACGAGCGAACCACCTCCTGTTGGCCCGTGTCGACACAGAGCCTGATGGTCACGTGTTGGCCTGGCAGGTAGTCCGGCAACGGGCCGCCGTCGGCAGGCTCCACGTCCACAGCAGTCACATCGGTTACCTCCTTGCGCAGCCCGACGATGCGGAACGGTCGATATCCTTCCCAGCGCCTGCGTCGTATATCGAGCATTGCGTCGCGTTCCACGTTGCAGTGGCAGGATCGCAGCGGCGAGGAGCCGCTAACCGGATCCTGCCGGGTCGCATCGATCAGTGCGTTGAAGTTTGCGCTGTCCGTGCCAAGCACGGCGGTGGGCTGTTGCCCCATGGGGTCGCACCCTTGCCACCATCCATACTCCCCAACCAGCACGGCGGGATGCAGGCCTGGCTGGACGCGCGCGGTAAATAGCGCGCTGCCGGCCGGCGTCGACACCCGGACGGGATCTCCGGCGCGGATATTCCTGGCCGCGGCGATGTCGCTGGAGATATCGAGCTGCGGCAGCAATGCCTTGCGGCGCAAGGACGCCACGCCGCGTTGCTGGCTGTGGCAGTAGTAGCCGTTCTTCGCCGACGTCATCAGATAGGGAAACGATGCGCTGGTCTGTTCTGCATCGTTCCATGCTGATTCTGGCAGGCCGGGCAGCGGCGGATAGCCATGACGGAGCAGGCGCTCGGAGTAGAGTTCGACCAGCCCCGTCGGCGTGTTGAAGGGCTGACCGTCGGTGCCGGCCGCGTACTTCATCTCCACATCCTCGACCGGCACGCGTATCCCTTCGGGGGCGTCGCGCAGCGCCGCCACGGTCAGCCCCGTCGGCGCCAGCATGTGGTTCCAGCCGGTTTCAAGGCTGCCGCCGAAGAAGGCTTCGTCGAGTCCGATGCGCGCAGCCAGTGCGAACACGATGTCGTTGTCCGAGCGGGATTCGCCGCGCGGCGCGACCATGCGCTGGCGCAACTGCACGAGCTGCTCGGCGTCGGCGGACACCTCGAAGCCGATTCGCAGGCCCTCGCGTTCCCAGGGCGTGTTCACTGGCAGCAGGATGTCCGCGTGCCTGGCGCTAGGGTTCTCGAAGAGGTCGCAATGCACGTAGAACTCGAGCTCGCGCAGGGCCTGCTCTGCGTTGGCCACATCGGGCTGCGACAACAGCGTATTGGTGCCGAACGCAATCAGCGACGTGACAGCATAAGGTGCGTGGTCCGTGATCGCGCGGTAGAGGTCTGGCGCCGTGACCCAGCCTTGCGCCGGTGGACCGAGCGGCCGCGCATCCAGGCCCAGCGCCTTGTGCGCCTGATCCGGGCTCAGCAAGTCGAACCGGCTTACCGCGTTGAACGGCGGCTTGCGATAGACACGGTTGCCGCCGCGGCGATCGAAGCTGCCCGTCAACGCATACAGGCACGCAATGGCGCGCTCCGTCTGCGTGGCGTTCTCATGCTGACCGACCCCGGACCACGCGTGATACGCGATGCGGCCCGCCGCTCCGATCAGGCTCGCCGCATGCCGGATATCGCCCTCTGGGATCCACGTGAGCGCGGCCGCGCGTTCGACCGTATAGCGTGCACACTCCGCGGCATACAAATCGAAGGCCGGCTGGCACAGCAGCGACTCCCGCTCGCCGCCGCTGATCCGCGGGATGGCAAAGGTACCGCGCAGTGCGATACGCTGCGCGTCATCGACGCCTTTGCCGGCCGGCACCGCCATGCGCTGACGCGCGTCCCAGACCAGCAGGGCATCCGTATCCGCTAGGCCGATGTCGCCCCCACGGAGGAAGTCACCGTTGTCCTGGCGCACGAGCAACGGGCCATTGGTCCAGCGCCTGACAAAATCGATATCGAAAGCATTGGCTTCGATCATCAGGTTGGCCAGCGCCATGGCCAGCGCAGCATCGCTGCCGGGCTTGACGCGTAGCCACTGGTCGGCGTCGTCCGCGAGGGCTGTCTGCCGCGGGTCCACCACAATGAGCCGGGCGCCGCCCGCCCTACCGGCGCCGATTGCCTCGGCTTGCGACAGCCACGTATTGGTCGGATTGTGCCCCCACAGCAAGATCAGTTCGGCATTGCGGTAGTCCGCCGTCGGCATCCCGCAGCCGAAGGTGAAGGCGTGTGCAAAGTCCTTGTGCCAGTTGCAGATCTCGGTGGCGTAGCAGATGTTCGGGCTGCCATAAAGGCGGACAAAGCGCTCGATCCAGTCGATGCTGTCCGACAGCGCTGTACCGCTAGGCGTCGTCACCGCGAACGCGACGGACTCGGCGCCGCGTGTGGCGCGCGCGTGCAGCAGGCGCGCGGCGATTTCATCGAGCGCCTCGTCCCAGGAAATGCGCAACCAGCCCGGATCGTCCGCCCCTTTCGGATGGGTCCTGCGCATCGGGTAAAGGATCCGATCGGCGCTGTGCACCAGTTCCGGGGCGGCCTTGCCCTTCAGGCACATCGCTTTCCCGGTGGGGTGATCGCCGTCGGGGCGGACCGCGACCAGCGTCTCGCCGTCGAGGACGTTGACCGTACCGCATCGGGAACGGCACAACGTGCAGAACCCCTTCTTTTCTACTTCGCTCATCGCCAGATCCCAGCAACTTGTCTTCGAGCTGGATGCTAGCTAGCATGGAGCGTTATAGCTAATTCATAGTTTTGACATTGCAATATCGGAAAAATCGATGCTGCCGACACTGAAACAGATACAGCACTTTGTTGCCATTGCCGAGACGGGACAGGTGTCGCGCGCCGCACAGCGCTGCCACGTTTCGCAGTCCTCGATGACGGCATCGCTCAAGGCGCTGGAGGATGTCGTGGGCGCGCCGCTGTTCTCGCGGCACGCCGCCGGGGTAAAGCTGACTGCTGCGGGCATTCGCTTCTTGCGCCATGCACAGCAGATCGACGTGGCTGTGCGCGAGGCAGTCAGTGCGGCCGCGGTCACCCCTGCGGCGCTGACAGGCGTCGTCCGCCTCGGCGTCACAGAGACCATCACGGCATACGTTCTGCCCAAGCTGCTGCCCGCCCTCGAACAGAAGTTTCCGCAACTGGAACTGCAGATATTGGAGCGACCGCGCGGCGATATCGAGGCGCATATCCAGACAGGCAAGCTCGACCTCGCTTTGCTACTGGTTTCCAACTTGCCTGAAATGCAGCACGTTGGCTGCGAAACGCTGCTGCGCTCGGCGCGTCAGCTCTGGGGGCATCCGGACCATCCGCTGATGCAGCAGGAAGAGATAAGCCTGTCCGACGTGGCGCAGCACGACTATATCTTGCTCGACATGGACGAACATATCGCCACCGTGATCAAGTATTGGGGACAGTACGGGCTTTCGCCCAGCGTGCGGCTGCAAAGCTGTTCGATCGAGGCCGTGCGCAGTCTGGTGGCGTCGGGGCGCGGCGTATCCATCCTGTCCGATCTTGTTTATCGACCCTGGTCGCTTGAAGGGCAGCGCATCCTGCGGCGCGGCCTTTCTGACAGGGTGCCGTCCATGGACGTGGGATTGATCTGGCGGCTCGACGCCGGAGCAGACCCGCAGACGCAAAGCTTGCGGGAATTTTTGCGGGTTGCGCTGAGGGAAACGCTACGCTAGCGCCTTTACTTCGCCACCGATCTACTGCGGTAGCCAATCATCGCGATCAGATTCTATTGGCCTAATCGCGGCCGCGGGATGGACCGACGCCAAGCGCTCGCCAGCCGGGGATGTGGTCGTGATTCGCGGGTCTTTGGCACCGTCCTCTGAGCCGCTTTCAAAGCAGAACGGTTATGCCGTACGCCACTGCGAAGGTGAGTCGGGCTGGAACGCCGAGGTGGGCATGAGCCGATGCGCATAGCGCGCGATGGGAAACTCAAAAGTGCCCCGCAGATTTGATTCCCTCGAGATGCGTCGGACCGATATGCCGAAGGCCCTCAGATCGAGTCGTGTCGGGGTCGATCTTCTCGAGGATGTTCCAGCTGCGTTGCATGTGCATCGTATTCCAAGCCATTACTGAATTGGATAGCAAGGTCAAGGCCGATGACACTGCCGCCAACGACGCGTCATGGCGCGCCAGCTCGATCGGTATCTTGCCGGAATGGATCGCCCGCTGGAGAATGTGCACTGCTTCACCGCGGTTCAACACGTGCTGCATCTCATGGCGAAATGCGGTATTCGTGAAGTAGTCGATCAGGAAGATCGTACGAAACAACCGTCCGAGATGCATGCCGGCCTCATAGACTGGCTGTCCGCGCGCCGCTGCCCCAAAGCGCGAGAGTGCCTGGACTGCGGTGCATTGCCCGCTTTGCACGGACGCCGCAATCCGCACCAGCTCGTCCCAGCCGGACTCAATGATGCTCAGTCGAACATCTGCATCGGTGACGGCAGCCAATTCGTCAGGCACATTATGATGCCTCGGAACATGCAGACGTCTGTCGCGCAGGTGGGACAGTCGCGGACAGAGATCGAAGCCCAACAGTCGTGACTGACTCATCGCGAAATCTGTAAAGCCGTGCGTATCCACTGCAAGTTACGCTACGTCTTCCGAACCGCCTTGTCGGATCACCCCCTCGATCGCTGCGCCGGCCTGGCGCTCGTTGAGCAAAATTGGGCTGGTCATAGAAGATGCCCCACCGATCGCGAACGTGAGTGTACATCCCGATCGAAGCAGTCCGCCGGCGTGGGTCGGCCCGCGCTTTCCAGACAGAGCGTGTCGATTCCAACGACATCATGTCTGACGAGGCCAGATCGGAGCGCCCCCAATGCTGGGAAATCGGGTGCTGATGCATGAAGGTCAGCACGGCTTCAGCCGCGTGGCGCAGCTTCCGTTCGACCGCA
>NZ_SMNY01000054.1:0-1298 GCF_004353535.1 Cupriavidus sp. L7L | reverse complement strand
ACAACTGGCTGAAGCGTTGATTTGAGGAGCCCATCCAACTCCACTTTCATGCGCGGCGCAGATACCTTCACAGAAAGTTTGTTCACTATGCGGAGGCTGGATGATTTCGTGCCGAAGTCCCACCCGCTGCGCTCGATCCGCGCCATGGCCAACCAGGCGCTGGTAAAGATGGACCGGTTGTTCGCACAGATGTACGAGGCCGATATCAAGGGTGGCCAGCCCAGCATCGCGCCGGAGAAGTTGCTGCGGGCCATGCTGCTGCAGGTGCTCTACAGCGTTCGCTCCGAACGCCAACTCATGGAGCAGACGCAGTACAACCTGCTGTTTCGCTGGTTCATCGGGCTGTCGATGGACGACACCGTTTGGGTGCCCACGGTCTTCACCAAGAACCGCGAGCGGCTGATCAAGCATGATGCGGTGATCCAGTTTTTCAACGAGGTGCTGGCCATCGCGCAGAAGAAGAACTGGCTGTCGGGCGAGCACTTCAGCGTGGACGGCACGCTGATTCAGGCGTGGGCAGGCCACAAGAGCTTCGTGCGCAAGGACGGCGGCGACGACAAGGACGACAACGACGGCGCCAACTTCAAAGGTCGCAAGCGCAGCAACGAGACGCACGAGTCCAAGACCGATCCCGATGCCAAGCTGTACCGCAAGGGCAAAACTGCGAGTGAACTTCGCTATATGGGTCATACCCTGAGCGACAACCGTCACGGCCTGGTGGTGAGCGCCATGGTGACCAATGCGGACGGACATGCTGAGCGCGAGGCCGCGAAGGTCATGCTCAACGATGCCCGACAGGTGACGGACGACCCGAACACCGAAATCACGGTGGGTGCAGACAAGGGCTACGACGCGCACGAGTTCATTCAAGCCTGCCTGGAAATGAAGGTGACGCCCCACGTGGCACAGAACACCTCGGGGCGCCGCTCGGCCGTTCCTGATGCCATTGCTTGCAGCGCCGGGTATGCCGTTTCGCAGCAAAAGCGCAAGCTGATCGAACAAGGCTTCGGATGGGTCAAGACTGTCGGGCGCATGCGCCAGGTGATGGTGCGTGGACTGAAGCGAGTCGACCAGATGTTCGTGCTGAGCATGGCCGCCTACAACCTCGTGCGCATGCGCTCACTGGGACAAATCCGTCCGCAGTTGCAGTAATCGCGGTAATGAGGCCGGAATCGGGCGCCAAACCGCCGAAAAAATCGATGTAGGGACGTCCCGCTTCCAGATTGTGAAAAATCGCAAGCCTACTGCCTTGCAGGGGGAAGCCTCGCCTCTTGTACGGGGAGTACTTCAGCAACCTG
>NZ_SMNY01000053.1:0-106610 GCF_004353535.1 Cupriavidus sp. L7L | reverse complement strand
CGTCGAGCCAACGAACGACAAGGCCTGCACATCCGGATGCGCCAGCAGCGCATCGACTGCTTCCTTGTCCCCCTGCACGACGTTGAACACGCCATCGGGCAAGCCAGCCTGGCGCAACAGATCGGCAATCAGCAAGCTGGGCGAAGGATCGCGCTCCGACGGCTTCAGCACGAACGTATTGCCGCATGCCAGCGCCACCGGGAACATCCACATCGGCACCATCACCGGAAAGTTGAACGGCGTGATCCCCGCCACCACGCCCAGCGGCTGGCGCAGGTTCCAGTTGTCGATGCCGCCACCGATGTTGTCGGTGAAGTCCGTCTTGAGCAGGTTGGGAATGCCGCAGGCAAACTCCACCACCTCGATGCCGCGCGTGACTTCGCCCCTGGCATCGGAGAACACCTTGCCATGCTCGCGCGTGATCAGCGCGGCCAGGTCGTCATGGTGCTGGTCGAGCAGCTCCTTGAATTTGAACAGGATGCGCGCGCGGCGCAGCGGCGGCGTCTCGGCCCATGCGGGGAACGCGGCCTTGGCGGCAGCCACGGCGTCGGCAACGTCCTGTGCGGTGCCAAGTGCCACGCGCGCCGCAACTTCGCCGGTGGCGGGATTGAATACGTCAGCCAGGCGCTGGCCGCCGGCGCGGCGCACGGCACCGCCGATGTAATGATGGATTTCGGCCAGTTGCCGGTTTTCTGCGATGCTCACTTGGGATTCCTTCGATGGCCACGGCGCGCGCCGTGGCTTGCAATCAGGGAGAGAGAGGGAGAGAGCCGGCCCCGAAGGGCCGGCGGCAATGCGAGGCGGCGTGCGCCGCTTATTTGATGTCCTGCAGCGCTTTCTTCACCGTATCGAACAGTTCGCCGATCTGCGCTTCCGAGATGATCAGCGGCGGCGAGAACGCCAGGATGTCGCCGGTGTAGCGCACCAGCACGCCCAGCTCCAGGCACTTGAGGAAGGCCTCGTAGGCCCGCGCGCCGGGCTGGCCCGGACGCGGCTCCAGCTCGATCCCGGCCACCATGCCGAAGTTGCGGATGTCCTTCACGTGCGGCGCGCCGCGCACGCTGTGCACCGCCGCCTCGAACACCGGCGACAGCTCGGCCGCGCGGCCGAACAGGTTCTCGCGCTGGTACAGGTCGAGCGTGGCCACCGCAGCGGCGGCTGCCAGCGGGTGGCCGGAGTAGGTGTAGCCATGCAGCAGCTCGATCGTGCCCGGCGCGGCAGCATTGACTACGGCATCGTGCACTTCGCGGCGCACCGCCACGGCGCCCATCGGCACCGCCGCGTTGTTGATCGCCTTGGCCATGGTGATCAGGTCCGGCGTCACGTTGAAGCGCTCGGCCGCGGTGGCCGCGCCGAGGCGGCCGAAGGCGGTGATCACTTCATCGAAAATCAGCAGGATGCCGTGCTTGCTGGTGATCTCGCGCAGTTTTTCCAGGTAGCCGAGCGGCGGCACCAGCACGCCGGCGGAGCCGGCCAGCGGCTCGACGATCACGGCGGCGACGTTGGCCGGGTCATGCAGCGCAAGGATGCGCTCCAGCTCGTCGGCGAGATGCGCGCCCCATTGCGGCTGGCCCCTGGAGAAGGCGGCCTCGGCGATGTTGAGCGTAGCCGGCAGGTGATCCGTGCCCGGCATCAGGTTGGCCGAGTAGGCCTTGCGGTTCGGGCCGATGCCGCCCACCGCCATGCCGCCAAAGCCAACGCCGTGGTAGCCGCGCTCGCGGCCGATAAAGCGGGTGCGCTGGCCTTCGCCGCGCGCGCGGTGGTACGCCAGCGCGATCTTCAGCGCGGTGTCGACCGACTCCGAACCCGAGTTGGTGAAGAAGATGCGGTCCAGTCCCTGCGGCATGACCGCGGCCACTTTGGTGGCGGCCTCGAACGACAGCGGGTGGCCCATCTGGAACGGCGGCGCATAGTCCAGCGTTGCCGCCTGGCGCGCGACGGCGTCGGCGATTTCCTTGCGGCAGTGGCCCGCGGCCACGCACCAGAGGCCGGCGCAACCATCCAGGATCTGGCGGCCGTCGTGGGTGGTGTAGTACATGCCGCTTGCCGACGCGAGCAGGCGCGGCGCCGCCTTGTACTGGCGGTTGGCGGTGAAGGGCATCCACAGGGCATCGAGATCGGGAATCACGGTCTTGGCGGCGTCCATACGTCCTCCTCGGGGCAATTGGGCGGGTCGGTTGGCTGGTGCCGTTCCGGCCCGCTGAGAGTGGCGGGCACTGAAGCAGGCACGGAAACGGCGGCAATGACGGCCACTCTACCGGCGGCGTCTGGCCGACAAAATATACAGTCCGGACAGCACCGCCTTACCGTACAGTTTGATCACGCCAAACCGTACAGGCAAGCAGCCGCGGCGCCCGCCGCGACCGCCACCGTGCCACGCAGCATTTGCCAGCACCGTGCGGCATCCCACGCTGCACTGCGGCAATTTTCGCTACTCGGAATGGGCCTGCGCGCGTCGCCCCTGTGCGGCCGCTAAACTGTACAGGTTCGCGCCTACCGAGGTGCCTAGTGCAACGCTTCCGATGCTGACCCTGAACCTGACCCGCAGCCGCCGCGGCGGCGAAACCCTGACCGAGCAGATCGTCGCCGGCATCGCCGAGCTGGTGGAGCAGCGCGCGCTGCGCGCCGGTGCCACGCTGCCGTCGGTACGCCGCTTTGCCCAGCACCACCAGGTCAGCACCTTCACCGTGGCCGAGGCCTACGGGCGGCTGACCGCGCTGGGCTACCTGGCCGCGCGGCCGGGCTCCGGCTACACCGTGGCGCACCGTCACGCGCCCACCGGCAGCGCCCGTGCGCCGCAATGGGAAGCGCCGGGGCTGAACGCGGCCTGGCTGCTGTCGGATGTGTTCGCCGATCATTCCGTGCCGATCAAGGCCGGCGCCGGCTGGCTCCCGGGGGACTGGCTCAACGAGGAAGGCCTGCACCAGGCTATGCGCGCCTCGGCCCGGGTGCCTGCGGCGCAGTTGTCTGGCTACGGCCATCCGTATGGTTTCGCGCCGCTGCGCGAGCATATCGCCACCGGCCTCGGCCAGTACGGCATCCCGCTGCAGGCGCAGCAGGTGGTGCTGACGCAGGGCGCGACCCAGGCGCTGGACCTGGTGGTGCGCACGCTGCTGCGCGGCGGCGACACCGTGCTGGTAGAATCGCCCTGCTACTGCAACCTGCTGCAGATCCTGCGGCTGGCGGGGCTGCGCGTCATCGGCGTGCCGCGTTCGGCGGCCGGGCTCGACACCGATGCGCTCGACGACGCGATCCGCGCCCACGCCCCGCGCGCCCTCTTCGTCAACACCGTGCTGCAGAACCCGACCGGCGCCAGCCTCAGCAGCATGAACGCCTTCCGCGTGCTGCAGCTCGCCGAGCAGCACCGGCTGCTGGTGGTGGAAGACGATATCTACCGCGAGCTGGCGCCGGCTGGCTCGCCGATGCTGGCGGCCATGGACGGGTTGTCGCAGGTGGTCTACGTCAATGGCTTTTCCAAGACCATCACGCCGTCGCTGCGCGTGGGCTACCTTGCCGCCAGCCCGGACCTGGCCAAGGCTTTCGCGCGGACCAAGATGGCGGTCGGGCTGACCTCGTCCGAAGTGACCGAGCGCCTGGTCTACTCGGTGCTGACCAGCGGCCACTACGGTCGCCACGTGGCCGCGCTGGCCGAGCGGCTGCGCGCGCAGCAGGACCTGGTGACGGAAAAGATGGAGGCGCACGGCCTGGAGGTGCTGCTGCGCCCCGAAGGCGGAATGTTCGCCTGGGCGCGGCTGTGCGAAGACACCCAGCAGCGGCTGCAGGCGAGCCGGCGCGGCGAGCCGCTGAGCGGCAACCAGCTGGCCACGCTGGCGCTGGAGCACGGCATCTGGCTGGCGCCGGGCTCGTACTTCGAGCCGGACGAGACCGACTCGCCGTGGATCCGCTTCAACGTGGCCACCGGCGATGCGCCGCAGCTGTGGCAGTTCTTTGACAGCCTGGCACAGGCGCCGCGTGCCGCGGCCGCCTGATACCCTGATACCCGGCTACTTCAGAAGCGGTAGTGTGGTTCGTGGCGGGAGCGCGGGCCGGCGCCGTTCCCAGGGCGCTGCCTCAACTCCAGAGGCGTTCGACGACCAGGCCTGCGGTGGCGCAGATGCCCACCCAGGTCACCAGTGCGATAGCGATAAAGCGATATGTCATCTCGGGGGCGACAATAAAGTCGTTGCGGGAATATGAATTCTTCGCAAAATCATACATCCATTCATGAATGTATGTAAGCGGCGATTGTATTTCCCTGAGATGGTCTGGGGGCTTTTCGTAACGTGGGAACACGAAAAAGCGCCTATTGCGGCATGCAACAGGCGCTGATGCGGCAAGATGCCGCGGGTCGGAGGGGTAACCGGTGGGTGGGACCTTCAGCCGCGCAGGAACGGCAGCACTTCCTCCAGCAGGCGCTCCGGCATCTCTTCGGCAATGTAGTGGCCGCACGGCAGCGCATGCCCGCGCACGCGCCGCGCCACCTTGCGCCATTCGTCCAGCGGCCGGAAACACTGCCCCACGGCGCCCTGCTCGCCCCACAGCGCCAGCATCTCGCACTCGACCATGCGGCCCGCGGCAAGGTCGGCGCGGTCATGCTCGAGGTCGATGGTGGCGCTGGCGCGGTAGTCCTCGCACAGCCCGTGGGCGGCGCCGGGCAGGCTCAGGCAGCGCAGGTACTCGGCCATGGCGGCATCGGTGAACGGCGCCAGCCCGGCGCTGCGGGCACCCATGGTCTGGCGCAGGTAGAGCGCGGGATCCGCTTCGATCAGCGTTTCCGGGAATGGCGCCGGCCGGATCAGGAAGAACCAGTGCCAGTAGGCGCGGGCAAAGGCCTCGCTGGCCTGCGCGTACATCGCCAGCGTGGGGGCGATATCCAGCGTCACCAGCCGCGTCACCGCCTGTGGATGATCGAGCACCAGCCGGTGCGCCACGCGCGCGCCGCGGTCGTGCGCCAGCACGCTGAACCGTTCGAAGCCGAGCGCGCGCATCAGCGTGAGCTGGTCGGCGGCCATGGTGCGCTTGCTGTAGTTGGCGTGGTCCGGCAAACCCGCGGGCTTGCCGCTGTCGCCATAGCCACGCAGGTCGGCGGCCACCACGGTGAAATGCCGCGCCAGTTCGGGCGCCACCTTGTGCCAGATCGCATGGGTCTGCGGGTGGCCATGCAGCAACAGCAAGGCAGGCCCCTGGCCGCCGGCCACCGCGTGGATGGCAACGTCGCCGCAATCGATCCGGTGCGGCGTGAATCCTTCGAACATCGTCTGTCTCCATGGCCGGCGGGCGGCCGTCTGCATCCGTGCGGGCTAGTGTAATCACTAAGCGGTGCGACAGGATTTCCTGCGAAGACACTCATTCGGTCGACAGATTCATGAATCTATCGCTGCCGGCCCGCCCCTGCCACCGGCAGGGATGCCGCCGGCCGCACCGCGGCGCTCTGCTACCCTTGCTGCATCCATATTGACTTCCAGTACACAGCAAATCCGACCATGCATACCCATGACCTGTCCGCATGGACCCACAGCCATACCTTCGACGGTGGCAACCGCAACGCCGAGCGCGGCACGCGCCTGGTGATGATGATCACCGCCGTCGTGATGGTGGTGGAAATCGCCGCCGGCCTCTGGTTCAACTCGATGGCGCTGCTGGCCGACGGCTGGCACATGAGCTCGCACGCGCTGGCCATCGGCCTGTCCGCCTTTGCCTACGCGGCCGCGCGCCGCTACGCCAGCGACTGGCGCTTTGCCTTTGGCGCATGGAAGATCGAAGTGCTGGCCGCCTTTGCCAGTGCCGTGTTCCTGCTCTGCATTGCGGCGCTGATGGCGGCGGGTTCGGTCGAGCGGTTGTTCAGCCCGCAGGAAATTCATTACCGCGAGGCGATGATCGTGACCGCGCTGGGGCTGCTGGTCAACCTCGGCTGCGCGCTGATCCTGGGCGGACATGCTCATGGGCACGGTCATGACCATGGACATGACCACGGGCATCACCATCATGGGCATGACCACGACCATGGCCACGGCCACCACCACGACATCAACCTGCGCGCGGCCTACGTCCACGTGCTGGCCGATGCGGCCACCTCGGTGCTGGCCATCGTGGCGCTGGCCGGCGGCTGGTGGCTGGGCTGGGCCTGGCTCGACCCGGTGATGGGCCTGGTGGGCGCGGCGCTGGTCGGCAAGTGGGCAATCGGCCTGCTGCGCCAGAGCGGCACCGTGCTGCTGGACCGCGAGATGGACCACCCGGTGGTCGAAGAAGTGCGCGAGGTGCTGGCCGGGCTAGACCGCGACGGCCGCCCTGGCGACGAAGGCACCGGCGTGACCGACCTGCATGTCTGGCGCGTCGGCCGCCAGCATTTTGCCTGCATCGTCTGCCTGGTCACGCATGACGCCACGCTGACGCCGCTGCGCGTGCGCCAGGCGCTGTCCGTGCATGAGGAGCTGGTGCACGTGACCGTCGAGATCAGCCGCTGCGAGAGCACGCACTGAAACACCCGCGGAACCAAGCACGCGGAAAGCGCGCGCCACGCTTGGGCGTGCGGTCAGCTCAGCTCGCACCACATGCACAGCGGCGGCGTATCGGTGTGCCGCTGGAATTCGCCGGACGACAGCACCTCCTGCGGCAGTTTCGATGCCGGCACCAGCGTAAAGCCGTAGCGCGCGAAATAGCTCGGGCAACTCGATGCCAGCAGCACCGCGCGTTGCAGGCCATTCGAGCGCGCGCGCATCAGCGCGGCGCGCACCACATGCGTCGCCACGCCCTGGTCGCGGTGCTCGGGCAATACCGCCACCGAGCGGATCACCACGGTCTGGCCGAACGGCTCGCCGGCGGCGCAGCCGATGATCCTCGATTCGAGGATGGCCACATGGAAGTGCTCCAGCACGCGGAACACATCGTCGGTCGGCAGGCCGCAGCGCTCTAGCAGCGCCCCCACCGCTGGCGCGTCCGAGGGCATCGCCGCCCGGATTCGCAGGTCTTTCATCATCAGGAGCCTCTTTTCTTCACATCACTTGGCGACGGGAACACCATGGAAGCCCGGCATGGTCGCACCGCCATCCTGGCGGCGCTCTGTGCGCACAGGCCGGTCTGGCCTGACCGCCCAACACTAACCGATTCGATCGTTTTGTACTATCAGGGAAGAACAGGGCAAACCGGTGTCGGAAATTGGCCCGCCGCATTACGCACAGGGCAATGGCGGCAACTTGGCGCAGGCGCACCCCATCGCGTGCATAACGCGGCGCAGGTGGGAAGAAGGGAATGGCGCTACAGGAGAGGAAAACTGGAGGCGGGGATCCGGAATCGAACCGTCGTACACGGCTTTGCAGGCCGTTGCATCACCACTCTGCCACCCCGCCGTGGATGGCGCGCCATGCCGGCGCGTCGTGCTGCGGGCCGCAGTGTAGCGGGAAATGGAAAAGTCTGCAGGGCGCTGCGCGGACGGCAGCGCCGGCACCGGCGCCAGTCAGTCGCCGATCTCGCCAATGGCCGACTGGACGTAGTTCTGCAGGCCAACCTTGCCGATCAGCTCGATTTGCGACTCGAGCCAGTCGATATGCGATTCGGTGGCTTCCAGGATATCGACCACCACCTCGCGCGAAACATAATCGCCGATCGACTCCAGATACTTGATCGCATCCTTGCAACTGGCCTGCGAAACCTGTTCCAGCTTCAGGTCGCAGCCGAGCATTTCTTCGGTGTTTTCGCCGAGCAGCAATTTGTCGAGGTCCTGCAGGTTGGGCAAGCCATCGAGCAGCAGGATGCGCTCGATCAGCTTGTCGGCATGCTTCATTTCCTCGATCGATTCTTCGTACTCGTGCTTGCCCAAAGCATTGAGCCCCCAATGCCGGTACATGCGCGCATGCAGGAAATACTGGTTGATGGCGGTCAGCTCATGCCGGAGCTGGCCGTTGAGCATCTGAATCGCTTTCTTGTCGCTTTTCATGACATCACCACCGCCCCCTCGATTCGGGTGGATCAATTTTCATTATCGTGGCCAGCGCGCCGCTGCAGACAATATTGCGCCGTGCCTTTCATGGTAGCCCGGCAAAGGGGGACATCAAGCAAATTCGGCTGTTATTGGCCGATTATCCCGGCGCCATTGCATATGAGAATGGCAATGGTTTCCATTCGGTTTTCGTTAGCGCATGAAAAGCCGCATCCGGCGCATCCGGCATTAATACGCCGGCCTTCCGGACAATACTGGTGAATAAAAAAACGGGCGCACACGGCATCCTGCCGCGGCGCCCGCCATGGCAGGAACCGGAAGGAAATCATTCGAGCCGCGCGCCCGAATCCGCGACCAGCGTCTTCAGCACCGGCCAGTCGCGCGCATACAGCGCCTGCGCCTCTGCCGGCGAGCTGCCTACCGTGCGCAACCCCAGCGCGACCATGCGCGCCTGCATGTCGGGGGTCTGCAGGATCGCCTTCACCTCGCTTTCGAGCCTGGCCAGGATGGGCGCCGGCACGCCGACCGGGGCCACCAGCCCGATCCAGCCTACCGTCTTGAATGCGCTGTCCTGCATGCCCAGCTCGGCAAAGGTCGGCATCGCGGGCAGCGCGCTGCTGCGCTGCGTGCCGGTAACGGCCAGCGCCTTGAGCTTGCCGCTCTCGATATACGGCCTGGCGGTCAGGATGCTGGCAAAGCCGAACTGCACCTGGCCGCCGAGCAGGTCCTGCAGCATCGGTGCCTCGCCCTTGTAGGGCACGTGGGTGGCGTTGCCGCGGGTGAGCTTGCTGAGGTAGGCGCCGCTCAGGTGCGACAGCGAGCCCACGCCCCATGAGGCATAGGTAGCCTTGCCGGCCTGGGCGCGGGCATAGTCGCCCAGCTCGCGCGGCGTGCGTGCCGGCACCGACGGGTGCGCCACCAGCACCAGCTGCGCGTCGGCCAGCACGCTGATCATGGTCAGGTCCTTGCGCGGGTCGTACGGCAGCTTCTCGAACAGGAACTGGTTGGTGAGCACCGACTGCGTCAGCGTCATCAGCAGCGTGTAGCCGTCCGGCGCCGCCTTGGCCACGGCATCGGTGCCGATGATGCCGGACGCGCCGGCCTTGTTCTCCACCACCACCGGCTGGCCCAGCCGCTTGCTGAGCTTCTCGCCCATCGCGCGGGCGATGGTGTCGGTGCCGCCGCCGGCCACGTAGGGCACCACCAGGCGGATCGGCTTGGCCGGATAGGTCTGTGCCGCGGCCGGCAGGCCGAGGCTGAGGGAAAGCCCGCTGATTGCGAGCGAGAGCCATGCGCGTCGTTTCATGTCGTCTCCAGATCGTCTTTATGGTTTTGGAGAACAACGGTAGCGGGCTTGAGAAAATACGTCCAATGCAATATTTTTCAGATTTCCATGCATATAAGGTTAAGTTGATGGGCCTGCGCCAGCTGCATCACTTCGTCACCCTGGTCGAACAAGGCAGCTTCGCGCGCGCGGCCGCGGCGCTGCACCTGTCGCAACCTGCACTGACGCGCAGCATCCAGGCGCTGGAGGCCGACCTCGGCGCACTGGTCGACCGCAGCTACGGCAAGGTTCGTCCCACCGCCGCCGGCACGCTGGTGCTGGAACGCGCGCGCCGGATGCTGCGCGAAAGCCGCGAACTGCGCCGCGACCTGCAACTGCTGGACGAAGTGGAGATCGGCGAGATCCGCGCCGGCTTCGGACCGTTCGCGGCATCGTTCCTGCTCGACCCGGTACTGGAAGCGCTGGTGCGGCGCTATCCGCGCCTGCGCATCGACGTGGAGACCGCCGACACCACCACCATGCTGCGCGCGCTGGAAGCCGAGCGCCTCGATGTCTTCGTCGGCGAAAGCCGCAGCCTGGCCCAGTTCGGCCACTTGCAGATCGAGCGCCTGCCCGCGCTGGAGACCGGCTTCTTCGTGCGCGCCGCGCACCCGCTGGCACATCAAGGCGATATCAGCCTTGCCAGCCTGCGCGACTATCCCGTGGCCGGTCCGCGGCTGCCGGCCCATATCCGGCAGTTCTTCCGAGAGGCGATGCAGGCCGCCGGCAGCGGCGCGGCCGATGACGACAGCACCGGCCTGCTCACCGCCACCTGCAATGACATGCACGCGCTGCGCGCGCTGATGCTGTCCGGCGATGCCGTCGCGCTGGTGCCGGTGGCGATGATGGCCGACGCGTGCGCGCAAGGCACGGCCGTGCCGCTGCAGATGCGCCCGCGCCATGACCTGCGCGCGCAGTACGGGATCGTGTCGCTGGCCGGACATACGCCGTCGCCGGCAACCCGCGCATTCGTGGCCCAGGTGCACGCGGCACTGGCGGACTACCCGGCGGCAGAGTCCGGCGCCGTACCGGTTCACTAGAAATTCTCAGGGCAGCCGGGAAAAAATCTTCAGATCGCGAGCCGGACCGGCATGCTATGTTGGCCGCGGGTCACACCTTCCACCGAGGTCGCTCCGGAGGCTCACGCATGCCAACCAAGACCGCCAGGCGGCTGCTCGCTACCCTGGCTCCAGCCCTGCCGCTGCTGGGCGCGGCAACCAGTGCCGGCGCTACCGAAGGCGCGCTCGGCCGGCCCGTCACCGGGACCAGCGTCACGCCCAATGCCGGCATCGTCTCGCCCGAACCCATCCTGGCGGTCAACCTCGGCGAGATCTACCTAGACGGATCGGTCGGCGGCAGCCGCAGCGTGCCGATTGGCGGCAAGGCAGCGCTGGATGTCGACGGCAAGGTCGCCTTCACGCTGGCAACCGTGATGAAGGTCTGGGACACCGGGCCCGGCGCGTGGAACTTTGCCTCCAGCTTCACGCTGCCTTACGTGTGGACCAAGGTCACGGCCAATGCCGGCATCGGCGGCGTCAGCGCCAGCACCCAGGACACCGCGTCGAACCTGTTCGACATCTATTTCACGCCGCTGATCGCCGGCTACCACTTCTCCAAGACCGAACACGTGGCGCTGAGCCTGAACATCTGGGCGCCGACCGGCAAGTACGATCCCAACGCACTGGCCAATCCCAGCCTGAACAACTGGACCTTTATCCCGCAGATGGCCTACACCCGGCTGTTCCCCGAGCACGGGCTCGAATTCGATGCGGTGGCCGGGCTCCAGTTCTACACGCGCAACAACGCCACCGATTACCAGAACGCGCCGCTGTTCACGCTCGACACGATGCTGCTCAAGCGCTTCGCCAACGGCGCCGGCGTGGGCCTGATCGCCGGCACCACGCAGCAGCTGGGCGACGACAGCGGTCCGCTGGCCGACCGCCTCAACGGCTTCCGCGGCCATGACTGGGCGCTCGGGCCGATCGTCACCTACGACACCAAGATCGGCGCGAAAAGCCACCTGTCGATGAGCCTGCGCTGGGTGCCGACCATTGCCAGCAAGAACCGGCTCGACAGCACCAGCACGTTCATGGGGACGGCGGCGATCGTGTTCTGAGCGGACCCAAAAGCAAAGAGGCCCGGAAGGGCCTCTTTGCTTTTATGACATTGCGCTGCGGCTTCCTTACTCCACCGTCACCGACTTCGCCAGGTTGCGCGGCTTGTCCACGTCGGTCCCGCGAGCGCATGCCGTGTGATACGCCAGCAGCTGCAGCGGCACCACGTGCAGGATCGGCGACAGGTCGCCATAGTGCTCGGGCATGCGGATCACCTGGATGCCGTCCGACGACTGGATCTGCGTATCGCTGTCGGCGAACACATAGAGGCGGCCGCCGCGCGCGCGCACTTCCTGGATGTTGGACTTCAGCTTTTCCAGCAGCGCATCGTTGGGCGCGACCGTGACCACCGGCATCGCTTCGGTCACCAGCGCCAGCGGGCCGTGCTTCAGTTCGCCGGCCGGATACGCCTCGGCGTGGATGTACGAGATTTCCTTGAGCTTGAGCGCGCCTTCGAGTGCGATCGGGTAGTGCAGGCCGCGGCCCAGGAACAGCGCGTTCTCGCGGCGCGCAAAGTCTTCGGACCAGGCGATGATCTGCGGCTCCAGCGCCAGCACGCCGTGCAGCGCGGCCGGCAGGTGGCGCAGGTTGGCCAGGTCCCTGGCCTCGGCTTCCTCGGTCAGCAGGCCGCGCACCTTGGCCAGCGCCAGCGTCAGCATGTACAGCCCGGCCAGCTGCGTGGTGAAGGCCTTGGTCGAGGCCACGCCGATCTCGGTGCCGGCACGGGTCAGGAAGCGCAGTTCGGTCTCGCGCACCATGGCGCTGGTGGCAACGTTGCAGATCGACAGCGTATGCACGTGGCCGAGCGCGCGCGCGTGGCGCAGCGCGGCCATGGTGTCGGCGGTTTCGCCGGATTGCGAGATCACCACCACCAGCGCGCGCGGATTGGGCACGGTGTCGCGATAGCGGTATTCGCTGGCGACCTCGACCTGGGTCGGGATCTTGGCGATGCTTTCGAGCCAGTACTTGGCGGTGCAACCGGAATAGTAGCTGGTGCCGCAGGCCAGGATCAGCACGCTGTCGATGCCGGCGAAGACCTCGGCGGCGTTATCGCCGAACAGCGCCGGCGTGATGCTTTCCACGCCCTCCAGCGTGTCGCCCAGCGCGCGCGGCTGCTCGAAGATTTCCTTCTGCATGAAGTGGCGGTACGGCCCCAGCTCGACCGATGCGGCATGGGCCTCGACCAGGCGCGCTTCACGCTCGACCGCGTGGTCCTGCGCGTCATGGATGACGACGCCGTCGAGCGAGATCTCGACCACATCGCCCTCTTCGAGGTAGATGATGCGGTTCGCGGTGCCGGCCACGGCGAGCGCGTCGGACGCGAGGAAGGCCTCGTTCTCGCCCAGCGCCACCACCAGCGGCGAGCCGGCGCGGGCGCCGACCACCACGCCGGGCTGGTCCTTGGCGAACACGGCGATGGCATAGGCGCCGTGCAGGCGCTTGGTAACGGCGCGCACCGAGGCAAACAGGTCGCCGCGGGTGGCGCTGCTGGGATAGGTGTAGGCCTGGTGGATCAGGTGCGCGACGACTTCGGTGTCAGTCTGCGACTCGAAGCCGTAGCCGACCGCGCGCAGTTCCTCGCGCAGCGGCTCATAGTTCTCGATGATGCCGTTATGCACCAGCGCGATGGTCTCGCCCGACAGGTGCGGGTGGGCGTTGACGGTATCGGGCTTGCCATGGGTGGCCCAGCGCGTATGCGCCACGCCGGTGAAGCCGGACAGGCCCGAAGCCTGCGTCTGCGCATCCAGGTCGGCCACGCGCGACACGGTGCGCGCGCGCTCGACCGCATCGTCGCGCACGACGGCGACGCCGCACGAGTCATAGCCGCGGTATTCCAGGCGGCGCAGCCCCTCGATCAGGACCGGAACGATATTGCGCGTCGAAACCGCGCCGACGATGCCACACATGCTGAACCCCCGTTGCTGGCGCCCACTGCGGCGCCCTGTCCAATCAATCGCGCCGCCCGTCCCGGGCCGGCGCTTTCCTTGGCCGCTCACGCGGCGGCCTGGCGATTACTTCTTCGGCTGCCTGACCGGACGCTGCCATGCGTCGACGGTCAACTGCTTGGCGCGCGACAGCGTCAGCTTATCCGCAGGCGCTTCCTTGGTCAGCGTGGTGCCCGCACCCAGCGTGGCACCGCGGCGTACCGTCACCGGCGCGACCAGCTGCGTATCGGAGCCGATAAAGACGTCGTCCTCGATCACCGTGCGGTGCTTGTTGACACCGTCATAGTTGCAGGTGATCGTGCCGGCGCCAATATTGACGCGCGAACCCACTGTGGCGTCTCCAACATAGGCCAGGTGATTGGCCTTGCTGTGCGCTGCCACCTGGGCATTCTTGACCTCGACGAAGTTGCCGATATGGACATCTTCGCCCAGTTCGGTGCCCGGACGCAGCCGCGCGTACGGCCCGATGCGCCCGGCAGGACCGATCCTGGCGCTGTCGACATGGCAGAACGGGTGCAACTGCGCGCCGGCACCCACGGTGCTGTTGCGGATCACGCAATGGGCGCCGATGCTGGCGCCGTCTTCCAGGTGCACGCGGCCTTCGAACACGCAGCCGACATCGATGGTGACATCACGCCCGCAGGTCAGCTCGCCACGCACATCGATGCGCGCCGGATCCAGCAGCGTCACGCCGGCTTCGAGCAGGCGGCGCGCCTGGTTGCCCTGGTGGATGCGTTCCACTTCAGCGAGCTGCAGCTTGCTGTTGACCCCGAGCGTCTCCCAGATCGCCGCCGGCTGCGCCGAGACGATCTCGACACCTTCCGTGGCGGCGCGCTCGACCGTGTCGGTCAGGTAGTACTCGCCCTGGGCATTGTCGTTGCCGAGTGTTGACAGCCAGCGCCTGAGGTGGCCCGTCGGGCACACGATAATGCCGGTGTTGATTTCGCGGATGGCCTTGACGGCCTCGCTGGCATCCTTTTGCTCGACGATGCGGACGATGCTGCCCGCCGCGTCGCGTACGATACGTCCATAGCCGGTCGGATCGGGCATTTCGACCGTCAGCACGCCGAAGCGCTCCGAGCCTGCCTCGGCCACCAGTGCCTTGAGCGTGGCTGCGGTTGTGAGCGGCACGTCACCGTACAGAACCAATGTCGGCTGGCTGTCGTCCAACAATGGAAGTGCCTGCATCACCGCATGGCCCGTGCCCAGCTGCTGGGCCTGTTCGGCGAAGGCCACATCGTCGGCCGCGACCGCCTCGCGCACATGCGCGGCGCCGTGGCCGACCACTACGACCAGCCGCGACGGCGACAGCGCGCGAGCCGTATCCAGGACGTGCGCCAGCATGGGCCGCCCGGCAACCGGGTGCAGTACCTTGGGCAAATCGGAAACCATTCGCTTGCCCATGCCCGCGGCGAGAATGACGATATTCACAAGGAGACCCCTAAGTGAGTGTGTCCGAAAATATTCTGAAAAGCGCCAACCGGGTGATTCGCGGTCTTCGCCGCCCAGCTTGGCTGCAGGTCCGGGCCCGGTCGGTGCGGAATCCCGCAAACCCTTGCCAGTCTTGGGCTGGCGGCGATCGAAGCGGCCCGGCTGCAATGCGCGCCGATTTTAACATGGCGATTTCTGCGCAACCCGGCGCTGTTTCCGAATTTCACAATCGGTGGGCGCGGCGGATTTTGGTGATTTTCAGCGCCGCGGCGCTGTGCGCATGCAACGCGATGAAACTCGGGTACCAGCAGGGTGACCGGCTGGCCTACTGGTGGATCGACAATTATGTCGATGTCACCTCGGCCCAGGAGCCGCTCACGCGCGAGGCCATCGCGCGCTTCTTCGCCTGGCACCGCAAGTCCCAGCTGCCCGAGATCTCGGGCCTGCTGCAGCAGGCCAAGGCAGAGGTCCGCCAGCCGGTGACGCCGGCCATGGTCGAGCACTTCCAGGACGCCTCGCAGCAGCTGGCGCGCCGCTCGTACGAGCAGGCCATGCCCGACATGGCCGACTTTCTGCTGACGCTGACGCCCGACCAGATCGCCCGCATGGAGAAGAAATTCGCCGAGGGCAACGCCAAATACCGCAAGAAATTCCTGAACCCCAACCCGGCCGAGCGGGTCGACGCCCGTTTCGACAAGGTGATGGACTATGCGCGGCTGGTCTATGGCGATTTCTCCGGCGAGCAGGAAAAGCAGATCCGTGCGGCGGTGCTGCCGGTGGTCGAGAACGCCGAGTCGCGCTACGCCGAGCGGGTGGCGCGCCAGCAGGAATGGCTCAAGATGGTGCGCTACGTGCAGGCCACGCAGCCGTCCAAGCCGCAGGTGATGGACCTGCTGCGGCGCTTCCGCGATTACTGGCAGAACCCGCCGGGCAAGCATGCCGTGAGCCACGATGCCAGTACCAGCGCCGGCATTGCGCTGACCGTGGCGATCGCCAACATGACCACGCCGAAGCAGAAGGCACATGCGCAGGACCGGTTCCAGAGGTGGATCGACGATACCAACGCGCTGATGCGGGAGAAGGCGAACGCCCCGGTGCAGTCGGCAGCGACGAACTGAGCTTTGGCAGCACACATGCAAAATGCCCGCTCGCGCGGGCATTGTTGCCATGTGGTGGCGGTTGGCGGCGTTACTGCGGCGCGCCGGCCTGCTCCGCCCCGGGCGCGGACACCGGCGGGCGCTCGAAGCGCACGAACTCCATCCGGTTCTCTTCCATGCTGCCCGCGAACACCAGCGGCTGCTGCTGGAATGTGGTCTCACCGAACAGCGAAGCCTCGTCCACCTTGGCCAGCCCGGTAGCCAGCCCCGTGAACGGGAACAGCTCGGTATCGGCCAGGTGAGAGGGCACCACGTTGCGCAGCGCCGAGAAGATATTGTCGATACGGCCCGGGTTCTGCCGCTCCCACTCCTGCAGCATCTCGCTGACCTTCTTGCGCTGCAGGTTCTCCTGCGAGCCGCACAGGTTGCACGGGATAATCGGGAACTCCATCGCGCGTGCGTACGACGCAATGTCCTTCTCCGAGCAGTACGCCAGCGGGCGGATCACGATATGCGCGCCATCGTCGGTGGCCAGCTTGGGCGGCATGGCCTTCATCTTGCCGCCGAAGAACATGTTCAGGAAGAAGGTGTTGACGATGTCGTCGCGGTGGTGGCCCAGCGCGATCTTGTTGGCGCCCAGCTCCTTGGCGGTGCGGTAGATCACGCCGCGGCGCAGGCGCGAGCACAGCGAGCAGGTGGTCTTGCCCTCGGGCACCTTCTCCTTGACGATCGAGTAGGTATCGGCCTCGACGATCAGGTATTCCACGCCCACCGACTTCAGGTATTCGGGCAGCACGTGCTCCGGGAAACCCGGCTGCTTCTGGTCCAGGTTCATCGCGATCAGCCTGAACTTGATGGGCGCGCGCTTCTGCAGCGCCATCAGGACCGACAGCATGGTGTACGAGTCCTTGCCGCCACTCATGCAGACGAGCACGGTGTCGCCGTCCTCGATCATGCCGAAGTCGCCGATGGCCTTGCCGGTTTGCGATTGCAGCCTCGTCTCGAGGCGGTAGAAATTGTTCGAGTGGCTCATGGAGCATCCTGTTGCATGGCGCCTGCCGGATGGAATGGCCGGCAGCGCGCGAAGGGGCAACATTTTACTTCAGGCGCCCGCGCGCCGCAGGCGCCGGGCAGCCGCAGATAACGCAGCTGCCGGCTCAAGCGCCCTGCTTGATGTGGAACACCTCGACGCCGACGGAATCGCAGTCCGGGTACACGTCGGGCTTCTCGGTCGACACGCGCACGGCGCGCACCTTGGGATGCTTCAGCATGGCGCGCGCGACGTCGTCGCACAGCGTTTCCTGCAGGTGGACGTGGCCCTGCGCCATGCGCTCGGCCACGGTATTGCGCATGAAGTCGTAGTCGACCACTTCGTCGAGCTTGTCGGCGTGCGGGGTGCATTCTTCCAGCGGCACGAACAGGTCGATATTGATCAGCACGCGCTGCTCGCCCTTCTTCTCGAACTCATGCACGCCGATATTGATCTGCACTTCATAGTTGCGCAGGAACATGCGTCGGCAGTCCTGCAGGCTGGGGTGGGAAAGAGCGGCGAGCATGGTCATGGCTGGGAGAAAAGACTAGAAAAGGGAACGCCGCGCCGGGGGGCGCGGCACATCAGGGTACGGCTTGCCGGCGTGCCTGGCGTACAGGCGCCAGCTTACTCGGTCAGGAACATCACGTCGCGCGCCAGCGGCATCAGGTGCTGGCCGCCGTCCACGTACAGCGTGGTGCCGGTGACGGCGCGCGCCTGTGCGAGGTAGGCCACCGCCTGGGCGATATCCTCGGGCGTCGACGACTGGCCCAGCGGCGTCACGCGATGCGCGCGGCGGAAGCTCTGCTCCGACTGCTCGCCCGACACCAGCGTGATGCCCGGCGCCACGCCAACCACGCGGATGCGCGGCGCCAGCGCCTGCGCCAGCTGCACCGTGGCGGTCTGCAGCGCGGCCTTGGACAGCGTGTATGACAGGAAATCGGGATTCAGGTTGTCCAGCTTCTGGTCGAGCAGGTTGATCACCACGCCGCGCGGTTCGGCGGCCTTGTCCTTGTCGCCATCCGCGGCGGCGGCCAGCGCCTTGTGCAGCTCGCGCGCCAGCAGCAACGGCGCCGCCACATTGGTGCGCATATGCGTATCGAGCGACGCATAGGAGAAGCTGGTCGCCACGTCGTACTGGAACAGCGAGGCGTTGTTGACCAGGCAGGTCGGCAGGCCCAGCGCGGCAATGCAGTCCGCGATCAGGCGGCCGGTGGCGGCTTCGTCGGCGAGATCGGCACGCAGCACCGCGGCACGGCGGCCGAGCCCGCGGATCCTGGTCGCCAGCGCCTCGGCCTCGTCCACCGAGCGGTGGCAGTGCACGGCCACGTCCCAGCCCTGCGTGGCCAGTTCCAGCGCAATGGCGCGGCCCAGGCGGCGCGCGCCGCCGGTGACGAGGGCGACGCCGCGGGCGGCGGACTGGGCCGTGGCGGCAGCGGCTGCAGGCTGGGCGGCAGCGGGTGCCGAGGTATCGGATGCGGGCATTGCTACAATCGCGGGATGCAGAAAGCCGCTAGTTTACCCCTTCCCCCCGCCGACGCGCAGGCCGCGTCCGATACCCTTACAGCCCGTATTGGCGAATCGATCGATGCGGCCGGCGGCTGGATCGGCTTTGACCGCTATATGGCGCTGGCGCTGTATGCGCCCGGCCTGGGCTACTACAGCGGCGGCTCGGCCAAGTTCGGGCGCGATGCCCGCGACGGCAGCGACTTCATCACCGCGCCGGAACTGAGCCCGTTCTTCGCGCGCACGCTGGCGCGCCAGTTCGCGCCGCTGATCGCGCAGGGCCTGCCACACATGATGGAATTCGGCGCCGGCACCGGCCGCCTGGCCGCTGACCTGCTGCTGGGGCTGGAGCAGGAAGGCCTGTTGCCACAGGAATACGCGATCGTCGAACTGTCCGGTGAGCTGCGCGCGCGCCAGCAGGAAACGCTGGCGCAGCGCGCCCAGCACCTGGCCGCGCGCGTGCGCTGGCTGGATGCGCTGCCCGACAGCTTCGAGGGCGTCATCGTCGGCAACGAAGTGCTCGATGCAATGCCGGTGCAGCTCTACGCACGCACCGGCGGCCGCTGGCACGAGCGCGGCGTGACGCGCAGCGGCGTGGCGGGCACCGAACCCGGCGCGGCCGCCGCGTTCCGCTTCGAGGACCGCGTGCTCGCCGATGCCGACGTGCCGGCGATGCTCCGCGACATCCCCGGCGACCACGATGTCGTCACCGAAACCCACGCCGAGGCCGAAGGCTTCATGCGTGCCGTCGGCGCGATGCTGGCGCGCGGCACCGCCTTCTTCATCGACTACGGCTTCCCCGCCGCCGAGTACTACCATCCGCAGCGCGCCGGCGGCACGCTGATGTGCCACTACCGGCATCACGCACACCCGGACCCGTTCCTCTACCCGGGCCTGCAGGACATCACCACGCACGTCAATTTCAGCGGCATCGCCGCCGCCGCGGTGGAAACCGGGCTGACGGTGTCGGGCTTTGCCTCGCAGGCGCGCTTCCTGATGAACGCCGGCATCACCGAGCTGCTGATGGCGCTTGACCCGTCCGATGCGCGCGCCTTCCTGCCGCAGGCCAACGCCGTGCAGAAGCTGTTGTCCGAAGCGGAAATGGGCGAGCTGTTCAAGGTCATCGCGCTGACGCGGGGCCTGGACGACGGCACGGACCAGAGCGAGCCGCTGGCCGGCTTCGCCCGCGGCGACCGCTGCCATACCTTGTAAGCCATCGCGAACGCCATGCTGCGCTGGACCCTCACTATCTTCCTGAGCGTGATCATCCTGTCCGCGGCGCTGCCGTGGCTGCAGAAGTTCGGGCTGGGACGGCTGCCCGGGGACGTGCGCTTCCGCGTGTTCGGGCGGGAATTCGTGCTGCCGTTTGCATCGACGATCCTGCTGTCGCTGGTGGCGCTGGTGATCGGCAAGCTGTTATAGGAACAGCCGCAGCGGACATTCAATCCGCCGCGTGCTCGCCCAGCCGCTGCGCCACCGCGGCGACACGGGCCGCATGGACGCGGTCCTTGATCTGTCCCACGCCGTCCGCGCAGGCGCGCGCGATCGCGCCGGCATCGACGCCAGCGGCGGCTTCGCGCGCCGCCAGCAGGCGCTCCGCCTGCGGATAGTCGCTGTGCTCGAAGCCCTTGCGGCCGCGCTTGTCGGCCTCGCACGCCTGCAGCGCCAGCGCGAAGCGGTCGGGCTTGCGCAGCGCGTCGCAGCGTTCCAGCAGCCGCACCACCGCGGCGGCGCTGAATTCCAGCGAACGATGGATATTGCCATGCTCGCGCGCCACCACCAGCGCGAGGTCGCGGCAGCCGTTGGGCACGCGCAGCCGCGCGCAGACCTCTTCCAGCAGCTTGACGCTGCGCATCTCGTGGCCGACGTGGCGCGGCAGCACGTCCTCGGGCGTGGTGCCCTTGCCCAGGTCGTGCACCAGCGCGGCAAAACGCACCGGCAACGGCGCGCCCATCGCCGCGGCGGTATCGATCACCATCATCACGTGCACGCCGGTATCGACCTCGGGATGGTAGTCGGCGCGCTGCGGCACGCCCCACAGGCAGTCAAGCTCGGGCAGCAGCCGTGCCAGCGCGCCGCAGTCGCGCAGCACCTCGAACATTCGTGACGGATGCGCTTCCATCAGGCCGCGCGCCAGTTCCTGCCAGACGCGCTCGGGCACCAGCGCATCGACCTCGCCGGCCGCCACCATCTCGCGCATCAGGCGCTGGGTCTCGGCGGCGACGGTGAACCCGTGGAAGCGCGCGGCAAAGCGCGCCAGCCGCAGGATGCGGACCGGGTCCTCGGCGAAGGCATCCGAGACATGGCGGAACAGGCGGGCCTGCAGGTCGCGCTGGCCGCCGTGCGGGTCGAGCACCGGGCCGACCAGGTTGCCATCGGCATCGACCTCGCGCGCCATCGCATTGATGGTCAGGTCGCGCCGGACCAGGTCGTCTTCCAGCGTGACATCGGGCTCGCAGTAGAAGGCAAAACCCTTGTATCCCATCGCTGTCTTGCGCTCGGTGCGCGCCAGCGCGTATTCCTCGTGGGTGCGCGGATGCAGGAAGACCGGGAAATCCTTGCCGACGGGGCGATAGCCCGCAGCTACCATCTCGTGCGGGGTCGCGCCGACGACTACGTAGTCGCGGTCCTGGCTGGGCTTGCCCAGCAGTTCGTCGCGGATCGCGCCGCCGACGGCATACACCTGCATCGTTGTGGCCTCTTCTCTGGTGCCGGCGCGCCGGCGCCGGCGGTATCGCTCAGTCTCAGTGGTTGACGATGATCGCGTCGGGCCGCTCGGGCGACAGGCGGTAAGGCTCGTCGTCGGCCAGGAAATCGCGCTCCTCGCGCGCGGCGGCGATCCACTCCTGCATGGTCGGCAGCGCCAGCATGAAGTCGGCATAGGCCTTGGCGTCTTCCGGCAGGTGGATGCCGTAAGTGGCGAAGCGGCTCACCACCGGCGCAAAGAAGGCGTCGGCCACGGTGAACTCGCCGAACAGGAACGGGCCGCGCGCGCCATGCTGCTGGCGCAACCCGCTCCAGATCGCGGCGATACGGTCGACGTCGCGCTGCACCGCCACGTTCCAGCCGCGTCCGGGCAGCACCGCGGTCACGTTCATCGGCAACTGGCTGCGCAGGTTGGTGAAGCCGGAATGCATCTCGGCGCAGATTGCGCGCGCCACCGCACGCTCGGCACGGTCGGCGGGCCACAGCGTCTTTTCCGGGAAACGCTCGGCCACGTACTCGGCGATCGCCAGCGAGTCCCACACGGTGACGTCGCCGTCGACCAGCGCCGGTACCTTGCCGGCCGGCGAATAACGCGCGATCTCGGCTGCGAAGCTGCCGGTGAACAGGCGCACCTGTACCTCTTCGAATTCGATGCCGGCCTGGCGCATCAGCAGCCAGGGGCGCAGCGACCAGGAGGAGTAATTCTTGTTGCCGATGACGAGCTTCATCGTAGGTCCTTGGGGGGAGGCGAAGGGAGACGGCGGCGGCGCGCCGGACCGGTCATTTTGCCAGCGCGCCCGCCTGCCTCAAAGTGAATTGCTCTCGCAACCGATCCGAAAATGGGTCACATAGGCCACCCGCGGCCCTGACCCGCCCGCCCTTCAGCGGTGCACGCTGGCGCGCATCGAGGTCAGCGCGGCATCGCGATTGCGCCCCGCCAGCGCGTCGGTCATCACGGATTCCAGGCTGGCCGGATGCAGGTCCAGCTCCGGCGCGACCGGATGCTCGAGCACGTTGTCCAGCTGCATCGAGTCGAGGTTGTCGCGCGACAGCAGCGGATCGCCCGGCATGTGTTCCATGATGGTCGCCTGCACCCGCGCCAGCGCATCCGGCAGCGCGATCACCGGGCGCGGATGGCCGGATGCGCGGCCGGCGAAGCGCACCAGCTCCTCCAGCGTATAGACCTGCGGGCCGCCCAGCTCATAGCCGCGGCCGATGGTGGCAGGGTTGACCATGGCATTGAGGAAGGCCTGCACCACGTCCTGCACGAACACTGGCTGGAAGCGCGCCTGTGCGCACGCCAGCGGCACCACCGGCGCCATCTGTTGCATCTGCGCGAACAGGTTGAGGAAATGGTCGTCGGGGCCGAACACCACCGACGGCCGCAGGATGGTCCAGTCCAGCCCGCTGGCGCGCACGATGCGCTCGCCGTCGCCCTTGCTGCGCAGGTACATCGACGGCCCCTGGCTGTCGGCGCCAAGCGCACTCATATGCAACAGCCGGCGCACGCCGGTGGACAGGCACGAGGCCACGATCTGCCGCACCATTTCCACATGAGCGCTGGCAAAGGCCTCGCCGTAGGGATCGGCACGCTCGCCGTGCAGCACGCCCACCAGGTTGACGACGATGCCGTCGACCCCGAGCGAGCCGATGGCGTCGTCGAGCGCGGCATTGTCGGCCAGCCCCAGTTCGACTACCTCGACGCGCGGCAGCAGCAACAGGTGCTGCGCGTGCTCGACGTTGCGGGTGCCGACCACGATGCGGTCGGGGGCGATCGGCGAATCGGGATTGCTGCCGGGTTCCAGCGGCGCACCCGAGGCAGAGGCGGCGCCGGCCAGGCGCGAGACAAGGTGGCTGCCGATAAAGCCGGCGCCACCGATGACGAGGACGTTGCTGGTCTGCATGATGCCTCCGTGCAAAGTGGACTGCACGTCGCGGCGCATTGCGCAAGCCAGGCCGCCGCGACGCGCCCGGCGCGGCACACCAGCGGCCCGTCCCGTCGGGTGCCCGTCAGGGCAGGCTGGTCGTGGTCACCGGCGACGGCGCGACCGTCCCCAGGCGCGATTTCAGCGACTGCGGCCGGCCACTCATCAATGCAGCATAGTACGTAGCGTTGGAAAGCACATTCTTCACATAGCCGCGCGTTTCATTGAACGGGATGGTCTCTGCAAAGATCGCGCCTTCCACGGGCCGCGCCAGCGTGCTGCGCCAGGCCTTGGGCCGGCCCGGACCGGCGTTGTATGCCGCCGACGCCAGCGCCCAGGAACTGTCCAGGTCGGTCAGCACCATGTTCAGGTAATTGGTGCCGAGCAGGATGTTGATGTTGGGATCGCCCATCATCTGCGGCGAGAAGTCGTTCATGCCGATCTTGCGCGCCACGTACTTGGCCGTCGCCGGCATCACCTGCATCAGGCCGTGCGCGCCGGCGGACGAGCGCGCGTTCATCAGGAAGCGCGATTCCTGCCGGATCAGGCCGTAGACCCACGCCATGTCGAGGCCGACATCGTCGGTCGCGCGCTGCATGATGTCGCGGTACGGCATCAGGAAGCGCAGCTCGAAGTCATGCTCGTTGCGGGTGCGGTCAGCGGTATTGACGGTGCGGTCGAGCAGTTCGAGACGGCGCGCGTACTCCGCCGCGCCGAGCAGCTCGCGGTCGTTCATGCCGCGCAATTCCCAGTTCCATTCGCGGTTGCCCTCGAAGCGCATGTTCATCGCGTAGAACTTCTGCGCGCGCTGGAAGCCGGCGCGCGCGCGCATGGCATTGGCTTCGGCATCGCCGACGGCGGTGCGCGCCGGTAGCGTGATGCGGTTGCCCAGTTCTTCGCTGGCGAGCTGGCCATAGAAGTTGAACTGGCCGGCGATCTGCTGGAAGTTCTGCTGCGCCTCGGTGTCGCGGCCTTCGGCCTTGAGCGCGCGGCCGTACCAGTAGAGCCACGCCGGGTCCTTGGCGCGCAGCTCGGGACGCATCAGCTCGACTGCCTGGCGCACCTGCTTCCAGTCGCCCTGGCGCAGCGCGGCGCGCACGCGCCATTCCTGGGAGTCGTCGGACAACCACTGGTTGCCGCCCAGGTCCATCTGGCGGCGGTAGTAGTTGGCCGCTTCCGGCATCAGCTTCTTGCCCGCGAACTGGCCGATCACGCCCCAGGCGGCGCCCTGCTCGTCGCGCGACAGCGTGCCCTGGACGGTACCCAGGTAGGCGACGGCCTGGTTGGGATCGGTGCGCGCCATCTTGACGATGGTGGCGAGTGCGTCGCCGTCGACGCGTGCATCGGGCAGCAGCGCGGCGATCTTGCCGGCCAGCGTGAGGTAGTTCTGCTCCAGCGCCAGCCGCGCGTGGAAGGCGACATCGCTGCGCTGGATCTGCTGGCTTTGCACCAGGTAGCCGATCAGGTCGACGCAACCTTCGCCGAAATAGCGCGGATCGCTCAGCGCCTGGCGCGACTCGGCGGCAACGTTCTGGCCCTTGAGCGCGCGCGACAGCAGCGCATAGCATTCGACCTGGGTGTCGTCCTTGAGCGCGAACTGCGGATACTCGGCATCGAAGCTGGCCCAGTCGCGCTTCTTGCCCAGCACCAGCAGCCAGTCGTTGCGCATGCGGTCGGCGATGGCCTGGCCCTTGTAGCGCTGCAGGAAGGCGCGCACCTGGTCGTCGGGCGCGTCGATGCGCGCCAGGCCGCTGGCGTCGAACATCTGCGGCTTGATGCGGAAGTACTCGACGTACGACGGGATCGGGTAGTCGACCAGCGTGGCCGAGATCGCGTAGGCGCGCTCCACGTCATTCTTGCGCGCCGCTTCGCGCAGCGCGGCGAAGGCCTCGTCCGGATCGCTCGGGATCACCGCCGGCTGCTGCTGGCGCATGGGCGCCTGCGGGCGCTTCTGCGCATGGACCGGCGTGACAAGCAGTGCACATGCCATGGCGATCCAGGCGGCCCGCCCTGCACGCTGCAGATATACTCCCTTCAGCATTCTTTGCTTCCTTGTCGATGACGGCGGCGCCGGTGCCGCCATGCAAGGCAAGGGCCGCAGCAGCTTCCGCCGTCCGTGTTGGTTCGGACGCGGGCATTATCCCACGCCATGTCCTCAAGTTCCGCCACCTCGGCCGCCACCTCCTCCGGCAGTTCGCCAATCGACCTTGCGGAGGACCGCCGCGCGCAGCGCGCGCGCCTGCTGTCCTTGCGTGCCGCCCTGCCCGCGCGCGACGATGCCGATGCGCGCATCGCCGCCGCATTGTCCGAGCTGCTGGCGGGCCTGGCCGTGCGCTGCCTTGGCTTCTACTGGCCGATCCAGCAGGAGTTCGACGCGCGCGGCGCGGTCGCGCAATGGCTCGCGGCGGTGCCCGCGCGCCAGGCGGCGCTGCCGGCGGTAAGCCGGCCCGGCGCGCCGCTGGACTTCCATCGCTGGGACCCGGACACGCCGATGACCAGGGGCCACTATGGCATCCCGGTCCCCGACGGCACCGAGGCCGTGACGCCCGACGCGCTGGTCATTCCCTGTGTCGGTTTCAGCCCGGACAAGTTCCGCCTGGGCTACGGCGGCGGCTTCTACGACCGCACGCTGGCGGCAATGGCGCAGCGGCCCGTGGCGATCGGCATCGGCTATGAAGCGTGCCGCATCGCACTGCCCGCGCAGCCGCATGACGTGGCGATGGACTGGATCGTTACCGAAGCGGGGGCGTTCTAGCCCGATAGGGTGACAGCAGCGTGCGGGCTACGGCCGGGTTCAGCCGGCCTGCACCAGCTCGTCCACCAGCGCGCGCATGCAGCGCCAGTGCGAGCCTTCCCAGAATACCCGCCGGCACTGGTCGCAGGTGACGAAGCTGCGGTGGCGCTCGAGCACGCCGTCTGGCACCCGCCCGGCCGCGGCGGCCGCTTCCAGCGCGTGCAGCGGCACGTTGCAGTCCAGGCACAGCGAGAACGGCCGCGCGCTGCGCGCCAGGTCGAGCCGCGCGAAGATCTCGCGCACCTGCTGGCGCGGCTTGAGCGCCCGCACATAGCAGCCGTGCGTGATGCCGCGGCGCTTGAGCAGTTCACGGTCGCGCGTCAGCACGATGCGGCCTTCGTCGACCGCAATGCGCTCGATCTCGCTGTCTTCGAAGTGGTTGTCGTAGAGGGTGTCGAAGCCGGTCATGCGCAGCAGGTGCGCCAGTCCGCCCAGATGCGCGTCGGCAACGAAATGCGTCGCGCGCAGCGGATGTTCGCGCACGCGCAGCAGCGGCGTGACGTCGAGACGTTCGAACTTGGGATAGACCGAGACCCGGTCGCCGTCCCGCAGCTGGCGCTCGAAGACGGCGGATTCGCCGTTGACCAGGATCAGCTCGACTTCGGTGTGCGGCACGCCCAGCGCCTCGATCATGTGCTTGACGGTCGCGGCGCGCGCGCACGCGCAGGGCAGGTCACGCCGGCGCTGGTCCGGCGCGAGGAAGTCGTTCAGTTCCTCGTAGAAGCGGAAGGTGGCGGTGACCATGGGGCGAGTATGGCACCGATTTGCCGTGTCAGTACGCTGGTGGCACCACGGACGCATGCAGCAGGCTCCCCTCTCCCCATGAGGTCCATGAGGGGAGAGGGAGAACACCTTGCCTGGCAAGATCGAGCCGCTTTGGAGCACCCAAAACCGCTCTCTTCTTCAGCGGGTTCCTTACAGCTTCAGCCGCTGCCAGATCGCCTTGGTCGCGGCGGCCGCGTTGAGCGTGTAGAAATGCAGCCCCGGCACGCCCGCGGCGAGCAGCCGCTCGCACAGCGCGGTGACCACGTCCAGCCCGAAGGCGCGGATCGATTCTCGGTCGTCGCCGAAGCTCTCCAGCCGCTTGGCCACCCAGCGCGGCACTTCGGCGCCGCACATCTCGGAGAATCGCATCAGCTGCGAGTAGTTGGTGATCGGCATGATGCCCGGCACGATCGGCACTTCCACGCCCTGCGCGCGCACGTCGTCGACAAAGCGGAAGTACGCGTCGGCGTTGTAGAAGTACTGCGTGATCGCCGAGTCGGCACCGGCCTTGACCTTGCGCACGAAGTTGTCGAGGTCATGGCGCGGCGACTTCGCCTGCGGGTGGTACTCCGGGTACGCTGCGACTTCGATATTGAACCAGTCGCCGGTCTCGGCACGGATGAACTCCACCAGCTCGTTGGCGTAGCGGAACTCGCCGATCTCGCCCATGCCCGACGGCATGTCCCCGCGCAGCGCGACGATATGGCGGATGCCGCCTTCGCGGTACTGCTGCAGGATTGCGCGGATGCTCTCGCGCGACGAGCCCACGCACGACAGGTGCGGCGCGGCCTCGATGCCTTCGCGCTGGATTTCCAGCACGGCGTCGAGCGTGCCCTGCTGGGTGGTGCCGCCGGCGCCGAACGTCACCGAGATGTACTTGGGCTTGAGCGGAGCCAGCTGCGCGCGCGTGTTGCGCAGCTTTTCCAGGCCCTCCGCCGTCTTGGGCGGGAAGAATTCAAAGCTGAAGTAGCGGTCTTGCATGATGGTGGCGCGTCGCGTTGGCGCGGCGCGCGAAATAAGGTCAGTCGTCGCGGTTGCCCAGCAGCAGGCTGGACAGCAGCCACGAGATCACGCTGTACAGGATGGAGCCCAGCAAGGCCGCCCAGAAGCCGCCGACCGTGAAGCCCGACAGCAGGTTGCCGACAAACAGGAACAGCAGCGCGTTGATGACGAAGATAAACAGCCCCAGCGTCAGCAGCGTGACCGGCAGCGTCAGGATCACCAGGATCGGACGGATCAGCGTGTTGACCAGGCCCAGCACCAGCGCCGCCAGCATCGCCGAGCCGAAGCTCTTGATGTGGATCGACGGGATGATGTACGGCAGCACGAACAGCGCAACGGCGTTGATGATCCAGACGACCAGTAGTCTCATGACGGCTCCTTGGTTGGCTCAATGGCGGGATTGCTCCCTCTCCCGCAAGCGGAAGAGGGGAGTTGCTACCTCACTGCGCGCATCAATAGCGGTAGTGATCCGCCTTGTACGGGCCTTCCTTCTTCACGCCGATATAAGCGGCCTGCTGCTCGGTCAGCTCGGTCAGCTGCGCGTTCAGCTTGCGCAGCTGCAGGCGCGCGACCTTCTCGTCCAGGTGCTTGGGCAGCGTGTAGACGCCGACCGGGTACTTGCCGCTGTCGCGTTCCTGCCAGAGCTCGATCTGGGCGATGGTCTGGTTGGCGAACGAGCTGCTCATCACGTACGACGGATGGCCGGTGGCGCAGCCCAGGTTCACCAGGCGGCCCTTGGCCAGGATGATCAGCTTCTTCCCGTCCGGGAACTTCACGTGGTCGACCTGCGGCTTGATCTCGTCCCACTCGTACTTCTCGATCGAGGCGATGTCGATCTCGTTGTCGAAGTGGCCGATGTTGCAGACGATGGCCTGGTCCTTCATCTTGGCCATGTGCTCATGCGTAATGACGTGGTAGTTGCCGGTGCAGGTGACGAAGATATCGCCATGCTCGGCGGCGTAGTCCATGGTCACCACGCGATAGCCTTCCATCGCGGCCTGCAGCGCGCAGATCGGGTCGATCTCGGTGACCCACACCTGCGCCGACAGCGCGCGCAGCGCCTGTGCGCTGCCCTTGCCCACGTCGCCGTAGCCGGCCACGATGGCGATCTTGCCGGCGATCATCACGTCCGTGGCGCGCTTGATGCCGTCGACCAGCGATTCGCGGCAGCCGTACAGGTTGTCGAACTTGCTCTTGGTGACGGAGTCGTTGACGTTGATCGCCGGAAAGCGCAGCTCGCCCTTCTGGGCCATCTGGTACAGGCGATGCACGCCGGTGGTGGTTTCCTCGGTCACGCCGCGGATGGCTGCCAGGTTGCGGCTGTACCAGCTCGGGTCCTTCGCCAGCTTTTCCTTGATCGCGGCGAACAGGTAGGTTTCTTCCTCGCTGCCCGGGTTGGCGATCAGCGACTGGTCCTTCTCGGCGCGCGCGCCCAGGTGCAGCAGCAGCGTGGCATCACCGCCGTCGTCGAGGATCATGTTCGGGGTGCCACCGTCGGCCCAGTCGAAGATGCGGTGCGTGAAGTCCCAGTATTCCTTCAGCGATTCGCCCTTGAAGGCGAACACCGGCGTGCCGCCCGCGGCGATGGCGGCGGCGGCGTGGTCCTGCGTCGAGAAGATGTTGCACGAGGCCCAGCGCACGTCGGCGCCCAGCGCCTGGAGCGTCTCGATCAGCACGGCGGTCTGGATCGTCATATGCAGCGAGCCGGCGATGCGCGCGCCCTTGAGCGGCTGCGCGGCGGCGAATTCGTCGCGGATTGCCATCAGGCCGGGCATTTCGGTCTCGGCAATGGCGATTTCCTTGCGGCCCCAGCCGGCCAGGTTGATATCGGCGACGAGGTAGTCTTGCTTCAGGTCGGTCACGGCGTTCATGTTTCACTCCGGTGAAGAGTGGCACGCAGGTGACGAGATCGGGAAATCGGGCGGCGGCATGGCAGCGGGCACATGCGCAGCGGGCGGATAGGTCGACTCGCCTCCGTGCGAAACCACGGATCAGCGAGCGCCGTTGAAGACAGTCCGAGCCTGGCGGATGCATGGGGTAGCACTTTTTGCCTACCGCATCCGTTGCAACGCTCCTCGGAGTGGCGGTATTGTAGCGTGCCCGGCCGCCTTGCGCACCGGCCCTCCTTGATTTCCTCACAGATGATCCCAACGCCACCCCGCACCCTGACCATCGCCGGCTCCGACTCCGGCGGCGGCGCCGGCATCCAGGCCGACCTGAAGACTTTCTCCGCGCTGGGCTGCTTCGGCATGAGCGCGATCACTGCGATCACCGCGCAGAACACGCTTGGCGTGACCGGCGTGCATGCGATCCCGGCCGACATGGTGGCCGCGCAGATCGACGCGGTGGCCGGCGATATCGGCGTGGACGCGGCCAAGACCGGCATGCTGGGCACCGCCGCCATCGTCGAGGCCGTGGCCGCGGCGGCGGACCGGCATAGCATCCGCAAGCTGGTGGTGGACCCGGTGATGATCTCGACCTCGGGCGCGACGCTGTCCGACGACGCCACCACGCAGGCCATGGTGCGGCTGCTGTTCCCGCGCGCGCTGCTGGTCACGCCCAACCTGCCCGAGGCCTCCTACCTGCTGGGCCGCAGGATTGCGCGCCGCGCCGACATGGAACAGGCCGCCGCCGACCTGATCGCGATGGGCTGCCCGGCCGTGCTGCTCAAGGGCGGCCACCTGGAAGACGATGGCGCGGCCGGCATTGCCGGCGGGCTGGACGACCTGCTGATGCTGAAGGACGGGACCGTGCGCATGTTCACGCACCCGCGCGTCGATACCCGCAACCTGCATGGCACCGGCTGCACGCTGGCAGCGGCCATCGCATCGCAGCTGGCGCGTGGCGATGCGCTGGAAGATGCCGCGGGCAAGGCGCTGGACTATGTGGCGCAGGCCATCGCGGCCGGCGCAGGACTGCGGCTTGGCAGCGGCAACGGCCCGCTGAACCACGCCTTCGCGCCGCGCGCGCTGGGTTGAGCGCGAGATGCAGAGGCTCACCCATATCGATCTGCGCAGCGATCCCGACGCCGCCTTCTACCTCAAGCATGAAGTCGTCGACGTTGCATTCGCCACCGAGGCTGGCGAGCTGGTCAGCCGCGAAGGCCCCAACCGCTACCAGCCCGGCGATGCGCTGATCACCAGCCGCACCGGCGACCGCTGGTGCGTGTCGCGCGACCGCTTCGACCCCAAGTACGACGCCATCCCGCCGCTGGTGCACGGCCAGGACGGCGCCTATCGCAACAAGCCGATCCCGGTGCTGGCGCGCGAGATGCACGAGGCCTTCAGCATCGAACGCAGCGCCGGCGGCGACGTGCTGCACGGCAAGCCGGGCGACTGGCTGATGCAATACGCGCCCGGCGACTATGGCATCACCGAGCGCGCGAGGTTCGAACAGGTGTACCGGCCGCTGCAGGACTGAGCGGCCGGGTTTTTCGGGCAGGTTCAGGCAGGGATCAGTTGCCGCCGCTGGACAGCGGCACCAGCTTGAACGCCGCCCGCGCCACGCACACCACGGTGCCGGCCGCATCCTTCACTTCGCCTTCGCAGAAGGCGATGCGCGCGCCGCGGCGCAGGCAGCGCGCTTCCAGCGTCAGCTCGCCGCGCGCGGCGGCAAGGAAGTGGGTCGACATGTCGATGGTGATCACGCCCGTTTCCGTGGGCGCATGCGAGCGCGCCGCCCCGCTGAGCGTGAAGTCCAGCGTCGCCATCAGCGTGCCGCCGTGCACGTCGCCGCGGCTGTTCACCAGCTGCGGGTGCGCCGGCAGGCGCGTGCGGCAGTAGCCCTCCTCGATCACCTCCGGCTGCAGGCCGAAATAGCGCATCAGCGGGACATCGATGCCGAAATAGGGCTTCTCAGGCGTGCCGGGAGCGGCGGGAATGATCTCGGGGAGCTGGGTCGACATGGTGCGCGATGCGGGATGGTTGGCGGGGAATGCTGCCCGACATCATAGCGGCGGGGTCCGCTTCGGTTCCCGCGGCTGGGCGAATGTCGCACAAATCTTGGCGACGCGATGCCCCTCACCAGGTGCGGTGTGCTCCCCTCTGTCAAGGAGAGAGGGGAGCACACCGCCGGACACACTCTGCACGTAATCGCGCGCTCAGCCGGTCGGGAACAGGCTGACGAGATGCGCCACCGCGGCCGGCACGTCGTCGGCCTCGGTAACGGCGCGCACCACTGCGGCACTGCCGACACCCACGGCGAGCACTTCGCGCATATTCGTGGCATTGACGCCGCCGATGCCGACCAGCGACGGGATCACCGGCTGCATCAGCTTTGCATATGCGCGGAAACGGCCCATGCCTTGCGGCTGGGTCGGCATCACCTTGGTCGTGGTCGGGAAGATCGCGCCCAGCGCCAGGTAGCTCGGACGGATCGCCGCGACGCGCAGCATCTCGGCGTAACCGTGCGTGGATATGCCCAGCCGCAGCCCGGACGCACGGATCGCGTCGAGGTCGGCGTCGTCGAGGTCTTCCTGGCCGAGGTGGATGCCGTAGATGCCGCTCTGCGCGCCATTGGCGGCGTGGTAGTCGATCGCCGCCTGCCAGTGGTCGTTGATGAACAGGCGCGACGACGAGCCCTGCATGGCCCTGGCCGCGCGCGCGATCTCGGCGCGCACCGCGGCGGGATCGTCGGACTTGAAGCGCAACTGCACCGTCGGCACGTTCAGCGGCGCCAGGCGCTCGATCCATTCCGCGCTCGGCACGACCACGTACAGGCCCAGCGCGGGGCACGGCGCGAACGGCTCGACGGCCTGCTCCGGCGCCACCAGCGCGACATGGCGCACGTGCGGGAAACGCGCGAAATCCGTCGGCCAGTCGGCCGAGCCCGGCGCCCAGGCGCGCGCCAGCGCCAGCGCATCATGCGCGGGGAAATGCAGCGACAGGCTCGCCAGCAGTACCGCGACGAACGCTGCCGAATGCGGCTGGTCGCTGTCCGCGGCAACCGAGAACACCCAGGTGCCCATCGGCGAGCGCACCGTGTCAATCCACCGGCCGCCCTCGCGGTCGGTCTCGATCAGCGTAGCGCCGCTGGCGGCGACGCGCGCAATGGCTTCTTCGGTGGCTTCGCCGTCGGACAGCAGCACATCGTGCGCGCCGGGATGCTCAGGCGCGTCTTCCAGGCGCCAGGCCTGCCACGGCTTGTCGTCGATGCCGAAGGTCTCGCCATAATGCTCCAGCACTGCCGCACGCAGCGGACCGTCGCTGGGAACGTGGACGGGGCGGCGGGTCATGCGCGCTGCTCCCGCTGCTCCGCCTCCGCATGCCAGAACGGCATGCCGACCACCGGCGTGCTGGCCTGCGCCACCTCGCGCTCGGGCATCGGGCCGGCCAGGTACGCGGTGCGGCCCGCTTCCACGGCCTGCGCGAACGCGCGCGCCATGTTGACCGGGTAGGCGGCCTGCGCCACCGCGGTGTTGAGCAGCACGCCGTCGTAGCCCCACTCCAGCACCTGCGCCGCGTGCGACGGCAGGCCCAGGCCGGCATCGACGATCAGCGGCGTATCCGGCAGGCGCTCGCGCAGCACGCGCATCGCATGCGGATTCACCGCGCCCCGGCCGGTGCCGATCGGCGCGGCCCACGGCATCAGCGCCTGGCAGCCGACGTCGAGCAGCCGGCGGCACAGCACCAGGTCCTCGGTACAGTAGGGCAGCACCTTGAAGCCTTCCTTGATCAGGGTCTCGGCCACAGCGGGCAGGTTGAGCGTGTCGGGCTGCAGCGTGTAGTCGTCGCCGATCAGCTCGAGCTTGATCCACGGTGTCTCGAATACTTCGCGCGCCATCATCGCGGTGGTAATGACCTCCTGCGCGGTGAAGCAGCCGGCGGTGTTGGGCAGCACCGGCACGTTCAGCGCCTTGAGCATCTGCCAGAACGCCTGGCCGCCCTCGCCGTCGCCCACCGCGCCCTGGCGGCGCAGCGCGACGGTAATCATGGCCGGCGCGCAGGCCTGCACGGCCGCTTCAAGCGTGGCCGGCGACGGATAGCGCGCGGTGCCCAGCAGCAGGCGCGAGCCGAACGACTCGCCATACAGCACGAACGGATCGCGCAGGGTTTCGGAAGGTTCGAATGTCATGGGGTCAGCCTCCCGTCACGGGTTGCACGAGGTCGATGCGGTCGCCGGCCGCAAGAGGGGTGTTGGCATGCGCGGCGCGCGGCACGAACTGGCCGTTGACCGCCGCGGCAAAAGGGGGCGCGATCTTCGCCACGACCACCGCATCCGCCAGTGTGGCGGATTCGGCAAGGGCGAGAGGTCGGCCGTTGAGCAGGATTTCCATGTCAGTCTTGCGTTAGTGCAGCAGCCCGGTGCGCGCGTGCAGCGTTGCGGCCGGCGCTTCCGTCACTGCCTCGATCATGCCGGGCCAGCGCAGCGCGGCAGGCACTGCATGGGCGGCAGGATCGCCCTTGAGCAACGCGCCCACGACCGCGCACGCGGCCTCGGTCACCGCCGGCGCGATCAGGAAGCCGTGGCGGTACAGGCCGTTGACGCGCACCACGCGCGCCTGCTGGTCGACGCGGATCGCCGGCAGGTGGTCGGGCCGCGTGGGGCGGCGCTGCACGTTCAGTTCCAGCACGCGTGCCTCGCCGAAAGCGGGATGCAGCGAATGCGCCGCCGACAGCAGCTCCAGCGCGGAACGCACGCTCATCGGCGAATCGTCCTCGCTTTCCAGTTCGGTCGCGCCGATCACGTACAGGTCGTTGGGCTTGGGAGCAATATAGATCGGGTAGCGCGGATGCAGCAGCCGCACCGGCCGGTGCAGCTTCACGTCGGGCGCATGCACGCGCACCACTTCGCCGCGCAGCCCGCGCAGTCCGGGCGCGCTGCCGCCGGGCTGCGACGGCCACGCCGCGCGCGCGCCCAGGCCGCGGCAATCCAGCACCACGTCGGCGCGGATGCCCAGCGCCGGCAGCGTGTCGGCTTCTACCTCGCCGGCTTCCCAGACACAATGCACGCCCTCGCTGACCGCGCACGACAGCAGCGCGCGCAGCACGCCGCGGTTGTCGAGCTGGCCCTCGCCGGCCAGCAGCAGCCCCTGCGGGAAGCGGCCCGCCAGCGCCGGCTCGACTTCGCCCACGCCCTTGCCGTCCAGCGCCCGCAGCCGCTGCGACACCAGCTCGGGCGGCGCCACCGCGCGCATGCGGCTGGTGAACAGCGACATCTCGCCGCGGTCGCGCGCATGCCAGACCACCAGCGTGCCGTCCTCCTGGAAGAACACCGGCTCCGGCAACTCGGCCAGCCACGCCCGCCACAGGTCGACGCTGGCGATGCCCAGATCGACGATGCGGCGCTCGGCGATGGCCGATTCCGCCAGCGGCGCCAGCATGGCCGCGGCCACGTAGGCGGCCGAACCCGCGCCGTCCGGCCCGGCGCGCTCCACCAGCGCCACGCGGGCGCCGCTGCGCACCAGTTGCCAGGCAGCCAGGCGGCCGGCAAGTCCGGCCCCAAGGATGGCGACGTCAAACGACTGTACTGCTGTCATGAGGGATGTTGTGCCGGCGCATGGGCATGCGGGCATGCCGCCGCGCCGGCCTCCTTGTTGTCTGTGCCGCCGCGCGGGGCGCTGCGCGGCGGCGGAACATGCGCGGGCATGGTTGCGAGGCCATGCCCGTACTGCCGTTGCCTTACGAGTAGATCTTGCTGCCCTTCTTCAGGAACTCGATCGACTTTTCTTCCATGCCCTGCTGCGCTTCCTTGGGCAGCGATGCCGCGTAGTCGCGCACTTCCTGCGTGATCTTCATCGAGCAGAACTTCGGCCCGCACATCGAGCAGAAGTGGGCGATCTTGGCGCCCTCTGCCGGCAGCGTGGCGTCGTGGTACGAACGCGCGCGTTCCGGGTCCAGGCCGAGGTTGAACTGGTCTTCCCAGCGGAACTCGAAGCGTGCCTTGGACAGCGCGTTGTCGCGCAGCTGTGCGCCCGGCCAGCCCTTGGCAAGATCCGCGGCGTGGGCAGCGATCTTGTAGGTGATGATGCCTTCGCGCACGTCTTCCTTGTCCGGCAGGCCCAGGTGCTCCTTGGGCGTGACGTAGCACAGCATGGCCGTGCCCATCCAGCCGATATTGGCCGCGCCAATGCCGCTGGTGATGTGGTCGTAGCCGGGGGCGATGTCGGTCACCAGCGGTCCCAGGGTGTAGAACGGCGCCTCGTAGCAATGCTTGAGTTCTTCGTCCATATTGGCCTGGATGCGCTGCAGCGGCACGTGGCCCGGGCCTTCGATCATCACCTGCACGTCGTGCTTCCACGCCTTGGCGGTCAGCTCGCCCAGCGTGCGCAGCTCGCCGAACTGGGCATCGTCGTTGGAGTCGGCGATGCAGCCCGGACGCAGGCCGTCGCCGAGGCTGAACGACACGTCGTACGCCTTCATGATCTCGCAGATCTCGTCGAAGTGCGTGTACAGGAAGTTTTCCTTGTGGTGCGCCAGGCACCACTTGGCCATGATCGAACCGCCACGCGAGACGATGCCGGTGACGCGGTCGGCGGTCAGCGGCACGTAGCGCAGCAGCACGCCGGCGTGGATGGTGAAGTAGTCCACGCCCTGTTCGGCCTGCTCGATCAGCGTGTCGCGGAACATCTCCCAGGTCAGGTCCTCGGCGATGCCGCCGGTCTTGTCCAGCGCCTGGTAGATCGGCACCGTGCCGATGGGCACCGGCGAGTTGCGCAGGATCCACTCACGGGTTTCGTGGATGTGCTTGCCGGTCGACAGGTCCATGATGGTGTCTGCGCCCCAGCGGATCGACCACACCATCTTTTCCACTTCCTCGGCCAGCGACGAGGTCACGGCGGAGTTACCCAGGTTGCCGTTGATCTTGACGCGGAAATTGCGCCCGATCGCCATCGGCTCCAGCTCGGTGTGGTTGATGTTGGCGGGAATGATCGCGCGGCCCGAGGCGATCTCCTGGCGCACGAATTCCGGCGTGATGTCTTCCGGACGCAGCGGCAGGCCGGCGCCCAGCGCGTTGCCGGGGTGCTGGCGCAGCAGCGCCTTGTATTCGGGCTTGTCGTACAGCGCCTGCAGGTTCAGCGATTCGCGCAGCGCCACGTACTCCATTTCAGGCGTGATGATGCCCTTGCGCGCATAGTGCATCTGCGACACATTGGCACCGGCCTTGGCGCGGCGCGGGTTGGTCAGCTGGGCAAAGCGCAGGTGCGCGGTGGCCGGGTCGTTGGCGCGGTCGCGGCCGTATTCCGACGACAGGCCGGGAAGCACTTCGGTGTCGCCGCGCTCTTCGATCCACTTGGCGCGCACCGCCGGCAGGCCGGCCTTCAGGTCGATATGCACGTCCGGGTCGCTGTACGGGCCCGAGGTGTCGTACACCGGGATCGGCGGGTTGGGCATCTCGCCCTTCTCGGTGCGCGTGGAGGTCTGCAGGATCGTGCGCAGCGGCACGCGGATATCCGGGCGGCTGCCGGTCAGGTAGGTCTTGCTGGAAGCCGGGTAGGCAAATTTCTGGTCGAGGTCGCTCTCGAGCGATTCGAAGGAAGCAGCGGGGGCAGTACGGGCCATGGGTGTCGTCCTCTCTCTTGCGGGGTGGACGAAACCAGGAGCCCTGTGAGCGCTGCCGGCGGCGTGGTGGCCTGGGCGGCGAGTCCCGGAGGGACTAGAGGCTTGGTCTTGCTGAAACTTCCCACGCCGGTACTAACCGGATCGGGTTCGAAGGGACTCTCTCAGCCGCACGGCCCATCCGTACGGCACCCCTGTTTCATCCAACGGGGTGAATTTAAGCACAGAGCACCGGTGGGCGCCAGTGCCAGTTCCCCGTCGTTTGTGGTGCCACACCTGTGCGCATAGGTATCGAATCGCGCATGGTGCAGCGCAAAAACAGGCATCAAGCGGCCGAGCATGCACTCAAACGCGTGTCAGGTGCTCTACCATGCAAAGCAAAGGGCAAGCATCGAACCGATCCAGGAGACCTCCCAAAATGACCGACGCCGCCACGCATCGTGTCTTCAACCAGGTGCCGGACCTTGCGCACTACAACCTCTTCGGCTGCGATCCCATCGTCCGCGCCGCGCTGGAGCGGCTTGGCGGCGGCTGGCATGCCGAGGCGCTGGGGCAGTTCGGCGCGCGGCTGGGCGAGCCGGAAGTGCAGCAATGGGCCGCCGACGCCAACCGCCATACGCCCGAGCTGCACACGCACAGCCGCACCGGCGAGCGCATCGATTCCGTGGAATTCCACCCAAGCTGGCACGCACTGCTGTCGCTGCTGCGCAGCCAGCAATTGCAGGCCCTGCCCTTCGCGCTGCCGCGCGCGGGCGTGTGGAGCGCGCGCACCGCGGGCTACTTCCTGCAGGCGCAGGTTGAGTCCGGCTCGCTGTGCCCGCCCACCATGACCCTCGCCAGCATTCCGGTGCTGCGCAAGGAAACCGCGCTGTTCGCCGAGCTGGAGCCGCGCCTGTATGCGAGCGAGCATGATGCGCGCGACCTGCCCTGGCGCGACAAGACCGCGATCATGATCGGCATGGGCATGACGGAGAAACAGGGCGGCTCGGACGTGCGCGCCAACACCACCGTGGCGCGCGCCGTGCGTGGCGAAGGCCGCGGCGCGGAATACGCGCTGACCGGGCACAAGTGGTTCTTCTCGGCGCCGATGTGCGACGCGCACCTGGTGGTGGCGCGCATGGGCGCCGAAGACGGCCCGCTGTCGTGCTTCTTCGTGCCGCGCTTCCGCGACGACAGCAGCAAGAACCCGATCCAGATCCAGCGCCTGAAGGACAAGCTCGGCAACCGCTCCAACTCCAGCAGCGAGGTCGAGTTCCGCGACGCGACCGGCATCCTGATCGGCGAGGAAGGACGCGGCATCCCCACCATCATCGAGATGGCGACCAATACGCGGCTCGACTGCGTGATCGGCAGCTCGGCCATCCTGCGCGCGGCCTTCGTGCAGGCGCTGCACCATACGCGCCACCGCAGCGCCTTCGGCCGCCTGCTGGCCGACCAGCCGCTGATGCGCAATGTGCTGGCGGACCTGGCGCTGGAATCCGAAGCGGCCTCGCTGCTGATGATGGAACTGGGCCACGCCTTCGAGCACGCCGAGGGCGACAACCCCGACCCGCTCGCCGCCGCGTGGAAGCGGGTGGTCACGCCAGCGGCCAAGTTCTGGATCTGCAAGCGCGCCATCGAGGCCACCGGCGAGGCGATGGAAGTCTGGGGCGGCAACGGCTACGTCGAAGAAAGCCCGATGGCGCGGCTGTACCGCGAAGCGCCGGTCAACTCGATCTGGGAAGGCTCGGGCAACATCATGTGCCTGGACGTGCTGCGCGCGATCCAGCGCAACCCCGACGACGGCGCGCGCCTGCTGCAGGACCTGCAGCGCCGCGCCGGCGGCCATCCAGCGGTGCGCGCCGAGCTGGCATCGCTGCAGGCGCTGCTGCGCGAAGCGCCGGAGCACCTGGAGGCCAACGCGCGCCGCTTTGCGCAGGGGCTGGTGCTGACCACGCAGGCGGCGCTGATGCTGGCGCATGCCGATGCGGAGAATGCGGAGCTGTTTGTCGCCAGCCGGCTTGGGCGCCAGCATGGACGCGTGTTCGGCACGCTGGATGCGGAGGCCGAATTGCTGAAGCGCGTGGCATCGCGCGGCTTCGAAGGCTAGCCGCGCAGACCCGGCGCTTGCGTCACGCCTCCATCGACTCCAGCACGCGCAGCATCACCCGCGGCGCGTAGCGGATCAGGTCATGCGCGCGTTCGCCGATCATGATCGCGGGCGCGTTGATGTTGCCACCGACCAGCGTCGGCATGACCGAGGCATCGACCACGCGCAGCCCTTCCACGCCGCGCACCCGCAACTGCGGGTCGACCACCGCCAGCGCGTCCATGCCCATGCGGCAGGTGCCCACGGGGTGATAGATGGTGTCGGCACGTGCGCGGATCATCTCGCGCACGTCGGCATCGTCGCTGCCGTCGGCGCGCAGGTGCGCGGAGTACAGCTCGCGCCCGCCATAGCTGGCCAGCTGCGGCTGCGCGAAGATCCGGCGCACGATGCGCACGCCGGCAACCATGTCGTCGAGGTCGCGCACATCGTTGAGGTAGCGCGGGTCGATCAGCGGCGCCTCGCGGATATCGGCCGATGCCAGCCGCACCTCGCCGCGGCTGCGCGGACGCAGCACGCATACGTGGCAGGAGTAGCCGTGGCCGAAGTTGAGCCGGCGCATGTGGTTGTCGGCCATGCCGACGACGAAATGCAGCTGCAGGTCGGGCTCGGCCAGTTCGGGGCGGCTGCGTATGAAGCCGCCGGCCTCGGCGAAGTTGCTCGACAGCATGCCGGTGCGTTCGCGCCGGTAGCGCAGCATTTCCGACAGCAGGGTCATGAAGCCGCTGAACGACACGCCGAACAACTCGGGCGCCGCCACGCGCTTGTGCAGGATGATGTCGAGATGGTCCTGCAGGTTGGCGCCCACGCCGGGCAGGTCGTGGACCACGTCGATGCCAAGCTCGCGCAGCTGCGCCGCCGGTCCCACGCCGGACACCAGCAGCAATTGCGGCGAGCCGAAGGTGCCGGCGCAAACGATCACGTCGCGCCGTGTGCGCAGAAGTTGCTGGCGGCCGTCGCGCGCGACCAGCACGCCGGCCGCATGGCGGCCCTCGAAGACGATGCGCAGGGCCTGTGTGCCGGTCAGCACCTGCAGCCGCGCGCGCCCGCCGTTGCAGGCCTTGTCGCGCGTGTTGCCGCCGTGCAGGTAGGCGCGCGCCGCGTTCCAGCGCTCGCCCGCATGCTGCGTGACCTGGTACCAGCCCACGCCCTCCTGCTCTTCGCCGTTGAAGTCATCGTTGCGCAGGTAGCCCGCCTGCTGCGCGGCCTCGATAAAGCGCTCGGCGAAGGGATTTGGCGTGCGCAGGTCCGATACATGGAGCGGGCCGTTGCCGCCATGCAGCGGATCGTCGTCGCTGCCGGCCAGGCGCTCATTGCATTCCGCACGGCGGAAATACGGCAGCACGTCGTCCCATGACCAGCCGTCGCAGCCTGCGGCGGCCCAGTCGTCGTAGTCGGCGGGCCGTCCGCGCGTGTAGATCATCGCGTTGATCGACGAGCAGCCGCCCAGGCCGCGTCCGCGCGGCTGGTAGCCCCGCCGGCCATTCAGTCCCGGCTGCGGCACGGTCCCGTAGGCATAGTTGCGTGCGCTGGCGCGCGGCAGCATGGCGGCGCACGCGGCGGGTGTGCGTACCAGCACATGGTGGTCGTGCTGGCCGGCCTCGACCAGGGCAATGGTGTCGTCCCCGCTGTCGGCCAGCCTTCCGGCCAGCGCACAGCCCGCCGATCCCGCGCCGACGATGACGTAGTCGTAGGTGGTTTCCATCTGTCTCCCCGCATGTCCGCAGGCGGCGAGAGTCAGCCGGGCCAGCGGATGGCAAGCCGTGAAATTCAGTGTAGGCGCTAGCCTGAGCGGGGGTGAAGGGTTGCGGCGTGCCGGCGTTGGTGGTCCGGGCGGGCGGTTGTCATGCCGATGGAGGAACAGGCATCAATGGCCCTGGCTGGCCTTCAAGTGATGCGCGCGGCAGCCGGCGCGCCATCCCGATGCCCCGGGGTGTTGCAACCGACTGCGCGTCTGGCCTGCGGGTCAGGACACCAGCATCGGCCGCCCGAGCATGCGCGACAGCACGGCCTCGGGCGAGTGGGTGTGGTCGGAGATCGCCTGCGGCTCGAGATAGATGGTCTGCTCCATCATCGCGCGCCCGCGCATGGCGGCGTGCAGCAACTGGTCGCTGAAGACAATCCAGGTCGAACCGGGCGGGAAATGGAATTCCTGCTGGGGCACGTCGCGCTGGTAGTCCAGGTCGGCCTTGGCCAGGTCGTGGAGCTGCAGCATGCGGTGGTCGTATTCCGAGCGCTTGCGCTTGGTGATATGCAGCAGCTTCATCAGCGCCGCCTGTCCCGGCCACATGCCGTGGGTCTTCGGCACGAACTTCTGCGCGAAATCACCGAATGGCTCGCCCACGCGCCACACTCGCGGCGCGGCCGGGTCGATGTTATGGAACACGCGCAGCAGGCGCTTGCCCAGCATCGGGTTGGACGGGAAGGAATCGACGTGCAGGCGGGTGTCGTCCTTGCGCCAGCTGACCGGGCGGCCGGCGATCTCGCTGGGACGCAGCGAGGTGCCGGCGCGGGTCATGTGGGGGATGTATTCGGGGAACAGCGTGCGGATCAGCGACTCGCTGTTGTCGGCATAGCGGCGGATCAGCGTGTAGAGGTCGGACAGGTCCTGCTGGGTGCCCTGCGCGCCGCGCACCGCGGTGTCGTTGGCGCGGAGGTTGATGTTCTTGGATTTGCCGTCGGAATAGCGGGCGTCGAGGAAGCGGTCCTCGCCGGGTTCGAAGTGGAATTTCAGGTTGGGGAAATACAGCACCGCGCCCTGCTCCAGCTCGCGGCGAAGGGTGGCGCGTTCCTCGGGGGTGACCTGGGGGGCCCAGTTGGTGTAGGGCTGTGGGCGGATCAGGTCGAGGCTGCGTCCCGACGCGGAGCGGGTCGGCGCGGTGGCATTGGAAATGGCTGGTGCTGCGGGCATGGCAGTCCTCTGGGGACGGGACCCCCGTGAAGGAATTTTGTGGTGGTTGGGATTTTACTACCTGGGTGTTTGGGTGGCGATTGGGGCGCAGGGGGCGGGGGTTTTCTGGCCTGGTGACATGCTGTTGGCTGTTTTAGCGTCTGCTGTCGCTGTTGATGACATGCTGTCGGCTGTTGAACCGCCTGCGATGATTGAACGAGCCCAGAGCTGGGCGTGGCCCCTGCTGCCGGCGGCGACGCAGGAACGCCTACGGCTGCGCTGTGCGCCGGCCCTAAGGTGGCAGGGCTGCGCCCACGTCCCCTCGCCCCGGCTTCGGGCCTGGCGTCTTTCACGACGGCGCTGTGCGAGCGCAGCGATGCGCTCCGCCGTGCCAGAGCTCCCGACCTACGATACTGAGCGCGCGCAGCGCAGCCGTAGGCGTCCCCGCGTTGACGCCGGCAGCAGGCGGCCTACGCCCGCAGGGCGGGCCCGCAGGGCGGAACCAGGCGGTTCAACGGCCGACAGCATGTCATCAACAGCGACAGTGACAGCGGGTACCCAAACACCCGACAGCATGTCATCAACGGCGACCCACCACCAAAAACAAAAAACCCCACCGTCCCTTGCGGGCCAGCGGGGCTTGCCGAAGTCAGAAGTGCAGGAGTCGAGGATCCGGACTCCGAAGACCCACTTACAGTCCAGCAGCAGCGCGCAAGGCAGCCGCCTTATCCGTAGCCTCCCAAGAGAACTCCGGCTCTTCACGCCCAAAGTGGCCGTAAGCCGCAGTCTTCTCATAAATCGGACGCAGCAGATCCAGCATCTGCACAATACCCTTCGGCCGCAGGTCAAAATGCTCCTGCACCAGTTCCGCAATCTTGGCGTCCGGAATCTTGCCGGTACCTTCGGTGTACACCGTCACATTGATCGGCCGCGCCACGCCGATGGCATAGCTCACCTGTACCTGGCACTGGCGCGCCAGCCCCGAGGCCACCACGTTCTTGGCCACATAACGCGCCGCATAGGCAGCCGAGCGATCCACCTTGGACGGGTCTTTGCCCGAAAACGCACCGCCACCGTGCGGCGAAGCGCCACCATAGGTATCGACAATGATCTTGCGCCCGGTCAGGCCGCAGTCGCCCTGCGGGCCGCCGATCACGAAACGCCCGGTCGGGTTCACCAGATACGTGGTTTCTTTCAGCATCTCGGCCGGCAGCACCGGCTTGATGATCTCTTCGATCACGGCTTCTCGGATCTGCGCCTGCGTAATATCCGGCGAATGCTGCGTCGACAGCACTACGGTATCGACGCTGTGCGGCTTGCCGTCGACATAACGCACCGTCACCTGCGACTTGGCGTCCGGACGCAGCCAGGGCAGGCGGCCGTCACGGCGCAGCAGCGACTGGCGCTCGACCAGGCGGTGCGCGTAGTAAATCGGGAACGGCATCAGCTCCGGCGTCTCATCGCAGGCGTAGCCGAACATCAGGCCCTGGTCGCCGGCCCCCTGGTTCAGGTAGTCGTCCGAGGCGCGGTCCACGCCCTGGGCGATGTCCGGCGACTGCTTGTCATAGGCCACCAGCACGGCGCAGCCCTTGTAGTCGATGCCGTATTCGGTGTTGTCGTAGCCGATGCGCTTGATCGTGTCGCGCGCGATCTGGATGTAGTCGACGTTGGCGGTCGTGGTGATTTCCCCTGCCAGCACCACCAGGCCGGTGTTGCAAAGCGTCTCGGCGGCCACACGCGCATACTTGTCCTGCGCCAGGATGGCGTCGAGGACGGCGTCGGAAATCTGGTCGGCGACCTTGTCGGGATGGCCTTCGGAAACCGATTCCGAAGTAAAAAGGAAGTCGTTTGCCACGAACTTATTCTCCAGGTTGGCTATTGCGTGCCACCCGGTCGGGTTCATGGCGGCGACGCTTTAGCGGTATTTAAAACAGCCCGGTTTGAGCTGCATCGCCCCGCAAGTTGTCAGTTAACTCGGCGATACACGCTATTATACGCGCCTGCCGGGCTCGTTGCAGCGCGCCAAAGGCGCCGACGCAACACGCTGCCGCCACTGCATGCCGTTTGCCCGGATTTACGGCAAGCCGGCGTGGAACTGAATTCCGCGCCGGGAAAAAAATGCGCCGGATTTGACCTGTTTGCAGCCCGGACTGCAATCCACGCCGATGACCTTTCTTTTCTGGCTGATCTCCCGTTTCCCACTGCGCTTGCTGCAGGCCGCAGGCGGCGCGCTCGGACTGCTGGCAGCACGGCTGCCCGGCCGCTACGGCCAGCGCCTGAATGAAAATTTCCGCCTGGCGTTTCCCGACGCCACGCAGGCGATGATCGATGAAGCCGCCCGCTCGGCCGGGCGCATGATGATCGAGATGCCCTATTTCTGGAGCCGCAAGAAGATCGGCGCACGGCTGCATGGCTTCGACGACTACATGTGGCCGGAACTGGAAAAGCTGCAGGCCCGAGGCAAGGGCCTCATCATCCTGACGCCGCATCTGGGTTGCTTTGAAGTGCTGCCGCAGTCCCACGCGCTGGTGCGCCCGGTCACCGCGCTGTTCAAGCCGCCACACCAGCCCTGGCTGCGCGACTGGATCGAAAAGATGCGCACCCGGCCCAATATGCACATGGCGCCCGCCACGCCGCGCGGCGTGCGGATGCTGGTCAAGGCGCTCAAGCGCGGCCAGGCGGTGGGGATCCTGCCGGACCAGGTACCCAGCGGCGGCGAGGGTAACTGGGCGCCGTTCTTCGGCAAGCCGGCCTACACCATGGCGCTGGTGCACCGGCTACAGCAGCTGACCGGCGCGCCGGTGGTCGCGGTCTTTGCGGAACGGCTGCCGAAAGGCGCGGGCTATCGCGCCCACCTGCATGTGCTCAATGAGGGCGGCATGCTGCCGGACGACCCGGCCGAAGCGGCCGCGGTGATCAACCAGGCCGTCGAGATCCTGGTGAGGCAGTGTCCCACCCAGTACCTGTGGGGATACAGCCGCTACAAGGGGCCCGCCGCCGCCCCCAGCCGCAGCACCGAGCCGACCACTGACCAATCGATTTCATGAGCCGCGTGTTCACCTGGCTCGGCATCGGCCTGCTCACGGTGCTGGGCAAACTTCCATATCCGTTCGTTGCCCGCTTCGGCGAAGCGCTGGGCAGCCTGCTCTACCTGATTCCCAGCGCACGCCGCCGCGTGGTGCAGGCCAACCTGCGCCTGTGCTTCCCGGACAAGACCGAGGCCGAGATCGACGAATTGTCGCGCCAGAGCTTCCGCACCGTGTTCCGCAGCTTTGCCGAGCGCGGCATCTTCTGGACCGGCAGCGAGGCGCAGATGCGCCGCTGGGTGCAGATCGACGACCAGGCCGACCTGGTGTCGCTGGACGGCACGCCGCATATCCTGGTCACGCTGCACCTGTCTGGCGTGGAGGCCGGTGCGATCCGGCTGACCATCCACCTGCGCGAGCATGTGGGGCGTTCCGGCGCATCGCTGTACACCAGGCAGAAGAATGATTTGTTCGATGGCTTCCTCAAGCACGCGCGCGGCCGCTTCGGCGCCAACATGATTTCGCGCAACGACAGCGCACGCGACATCCTGCGCTGCCTGAAGAAGGGCGAAGCGCTGCAGCTGATCGCCGACATGGACTTCGGCGAACGCGATTCGGAATTCGTGCCGTTCTTCGGCGTGCAGGCGCTGACGCTGACATCGGTGTCGCGGCTGGCGCGCCTGACCGGCGCCAAGGTTGTGCCGATCTACACCGAGATGCTTCCCGACTACCAGGGCTACGTGCTGCGCATCCTGCCTGCCTGGGACAACTACCCCGGCGAAAGCGTCACCGACGACACGCGCCGCATGAATGCCTTCTTCGAGGACTGCATCCGCCCGCGCGTGCCTGACTATTACTGGGTGCACAAGCGCTTCAAGCACCGCCTGCCGGGCGAACCCGAGATCTATTGAGCGTCCGCCGAGGGCGGCAGCAACTTGCGCGAGCCGCGGCTACAATCCCCACCATGAAACTCCAGTTCACCAAGATGCATGGCGCCGGCAACGACTTTGTCGTGCTCGACGGCATCCACCAGCAGATCGACCTGACGCCCGCGCAATGGCGCGCGCTCGCCAGCCGGCATTTCGGCGTGGGCGCCGACCAGATGCTGGTGGTCGAAAAACCGTCGCGCGGCGATGTCGACTTCCGCTATCGCATCTTCAATGCCGACGGCAGCGAGGTCGAGCACTGCGGCAACGGCGCGCGCTGCTTCGTGCGTTTTGTCAGCGACAAGGGCATGACCGACAAGCGCTCGGTGCGCGTGGAGGTGATGAAGGGCGTGATCACGCTGACGCTGCAGGACGACGGCCAGGTCACCGTGGACATGGGCGCGCCCGAGCTGGAACCGGCCCAGGTGCCGTTCCGTGCCGAGGGGCTGCCGACCCGGGCTGAAGGCGTGGATACGGTCTACGGCCTGGAGGTCAACGGCCGCACCGCGTGGATCTCGGCGGTGTCGATGGGCAACCCGCATGCGGTGCAGGTGGTGGACGACGTCGAGGACTTCCCCGTGCTGCAGGACGGCCCGGTGATCGAGCAGCACGCCACCTTCCCCAACCGCGTCAATGCCGGCTTTATGCAGGTGCAGGACCGCAACACCATTCGCCTGCGCGTCTACGAGCGCGGCGCCGGCGAGACGCTGGCCTGCGGCACCGGCGCCTGCGCAGCGGTGGTCGCCGGCATCCGGCGCGGCCTGCTGGACTCGCCGGTCAAGGTGCATACGCATGGCGGCGACCTGACCATTGCCTGGGACGGCGGCGCCGAACCGGTGCGCATGACCGGCCCGGCGACCACGGTGTTCGAAGGCACCATTGACCTGGCGGCCCTGCCGGCCTGACCATAGGGGCAGCGCGCCCCACGACACAGCCCGCATTGTTTCCGGCCCAGGCGGGGCGCCCATTCCCTGATCTTGCAGGTCATACCGATGGAGCGCCCATGCCGCTGGACGATTTCCGCATCACGACGGGCAAGCGATTCCGCCTTGCCGATTTCCCTCCCGGCAGCAAGCCGCTGTCGCGCGGCGGCAAGGCCGAGGACCTGGCCCTGATTGCCGAACTGAGCGAGGGCCTGGACGCAAAGCAGGACATCTTCTACGCCGAACACCGCCGCAAGCTGCTGGTCGTGCTGCAGGGCATGGACACCAGCGGCAAGGACGGCACCGTGCGCGGCGTGTTCCGCAGCTTCGATCCTCTGGGCATCCGCGTGGTCGGCTTCAAGGCGCCCACGCCCAATGAACTGGCGCGCGACTACCTGTGGCGCATTCACCTGCAGGTGCCCAGGGCCGGCGAGATCGTGGTGTTCAACCGCAGCCACTATGAAGACGTGCTGGTCACGCGCGTGCACGGCTGGATCGACAATGCCGAAACCGAACGGCGCTTCCGCCAGATCCGGGATTTCGAGGCAATGCTGACCGAGACCGGCACCACCATCGTCAAATGCTTCCTGCATATTTCGCGCGACGAGCAGAAGGCGCGGCTGGAGGCGCGGCTGGCAGACCCGGAAAAACACTGGAAATTCGACACCACCGACCTCGCCGAGCGCAAGCACTGGAAGGCCTACATGGATGCGTACGAGGCCGCGATCATGGCGACCAGCACGCAGGAATGCCCGTGGTACGTGGTGCCGGCCGATTCCAAGACGCACCGCAACCTGATGGTGGCGGAGATCCTGACGCGGGTGTTCGAAGACCTGAAGCCCGCCTACCCGCCGACCAAGCCGGAACTGGCGAACATCAAGGTCGAATAGCGCCCCGGTGCAGACGGCTGGCCGCCCGGCTCAGCCACCTCAGCCGCCTCAGCCACCATTCCCGCGATGCACGTCGTGCGTGACGAACGGGTGCTCGCGGCTGGGCATCGCCAGCCAGTGCGGATGGCGCAGCGTCTGGCGGATATCGTCCAGGCCGCTGGTCCAGTGCTCGTTCATGGTCAGCAGGCCGAACTGGTAGTCCTTGGCCATGTTCTCAAACGATTTGTCGCGGTAGATCAGCTGGATCACGTTACGGCGCGCGTCGCAGGCCTGTTCGGCGGCGCGGCGGTACCACTCGCTGTTGCGCTTGGATTGCGGCACCAGCGCCATCACCTCGTTGAGCATGCGGCGCATGTTCTGCTGCTCGCGCATGTAGTCCGTAATGGCGCGGGTGCGGCTGGAATAGCGGATCTCCTTCTCGCGCTCGGCAACATCGATCAGGTCATGCGGCAGCTTGCCGCGCGCGCTCCACAGGTCGACCTGGAAGATCAGCGCGTCGCGCCGCGGCTGCGCGGTCAGCACCTCGGCCAGCGGGGTGTTGGACACGAGACCGCCGTCCCAGTAGTACTCGCCGTCGATCTCCACCGCCGGGAAACCCGGCGGCAGCGCACCCGAGGCCATGAAATGCTCGGGGCAGAGCTTGTCGCGGGTGTTGTCGAAATAGGCGAAATTGCCCGTGCGCACATTGACCGCGCCCACCGAGACCCGCATCAGGTCGGGGCGATGGTTGATCAGGTCGAAGTCAGCGAAGCGCTCCAGCGTGGCCTTCAGCGGCGAGGTGTCGTAGAAACTGGCGCGGCCGGGTTCGGCATAGCGCATCATCAGCTCCACCCAGCTGCGCGGCTGGAAGAAGCCGCGCTGGCCTTCGACCATGGCGCGCGTGGCATGCAGGCCGTCGAACCAGACGCGCAGCGGCTCGGGCCAGCTCTCGGCGCCGTCGGTCAGCCAGGTGGGCGACAGGCTGGGCAGCCACGGCTGCGCGCAGATGTGTTCCCAGAACGCGCGCAGCTGTTCGATGCGCCGCTCGGGCGGATTGCCGGCAATCACCGCGGCATTGAGCGCGCCGATGGAAATACCGGCGACCCAGTTCGGGTAGATCCCGCCTTCGGCCAGGCCCTGGTACACGCCGGCCTGGTAGGCACCGAGCGCGCCACCGCCCTGCAGCACCAGTGCGCGCACGGCATAGGCTTCATGCGCGGGCCTGTCGGGCGCCTTGGCGTCCTGGCGCACCGGCTTGCGCGGACGCACCTGCGCGCCGCGCTCGGCCAGCGAATCGCCGTTGCCGTTGGTCTTGGCTGTTTCGCTTTCCGCTTCCTTCGCTGCCGCCGCTGCCGGCTGCCGCCCTGCCCGTTCCTGCCGCTCTTTCGCCGCCACGCACGCCCCCTGCCGATTGGATTTTCCGCCTGCCCTGGATCGTTGCAGCGCCCGGCGCATCCGCGCGCGGGCGCAAGGCTTCGTCAGACGCCGTAGCGCTGCCGATACGCCGACACGGCCTCGCGCGAAGCAGCCAGCGACTGGTCCTGCGACGCGTCGAGATAGGCCAGCAGGTCCTTCAGGCTGGCGATCGCGATCACGGGGATGCCGAATTCGCGCTGCACGTCCTGCACGGCCGAATGCGTGCCAACCTGGTCGGCGGTCCCGCTCTTTTCCATGCGGTCCAGCGCGATCAGCACGGCGGCCGGCTCGGCGCCGGCGGCGCGGATCAGGTTGACCGATTCACGCACCGAGGTGCCGGCGGAAATGACGTCGTCGACGATGACGACCTTGCCCTGCAGTTTGGCGCCAACCAGCGTGCCGCCTTCGCCATGGTCCTTGGCTTCCTTGCGGTTGTAGGCGAAGCCGACGTCACGTCCCATGCCGGCCAGCGCCACCGCGGTCGCCGAGGCCAGCGTGATGCCCTTGTAGGCCGGCCCGAACAGCACGTCGAACTGCACGCCCGAGGACAGCAGGGTTTTCGCATAAAATTGCGCCACCTCGCCGAGCATCGCGCCCTGGTTAAACAGGCCGGCATTGAAGAAGTAGGGCGACTTGCGGCCGGCCTTGGTGACAAATTCGCCAAAGGACAGGACGCCGGCGTCGAGCGCAAAGCGGATAAAGGTCTGGCTCAGGTCGGTGCCCTGCATGCCCTCGGGCAAGGCGGCCGGCGTGTTCTGCTGCGTCATCATTTCTCTCTGAATTCAAAATTTCCCCGAATGTTACGGATTATCAGCGCCAACCTCAACGGCATCCGCTCCGCGTCCAAGAAGGGCTTTTTCGACTGGATGGGCAAGCAGGACGCGGACATGGTCTGCGTGCAGGAACTGAAGGCACAGGCCGCAGACATGACCGAAGCGTTCCTGGCGCCACACGGTTACCACGGCTACTTCCACTATGCGGAGAAGAAGGGCTACAGCGGCGTGGGCCTGTACACGCGGCACAAGCCTGAGCGGGTCATCACTGGTTTCGGCAACGCCGAGTTCGACGGCGAAGGCCGCTATGTGGAAGTGCAGTACCCGCACCTTGCAGTGATCTCGGTGTACGTGCCTTCCGGTTCCAGCGGCGAGGAACGCCAGCTGGCCAAGTTCCGCTTCATGGAGGCTTTCCTGCCCCACCTGCTGCAGCTGAAGGCCAGCGGGCGCGAGATCGTTCTGTGCGGCGACGTCAACATCGCGCACAAGGAAATCGATATCAAGAACTGGAAGGGCAACCTGAAAAACTCGGGCTTCCTGCCGGAGGAACGTGCCTGGATCGGCGAGCTGTTCGACGTCCATGGCTACGTCGATGTGTTCCGCAAGCTCGACCCGCGCCCGGACCAGTACACGTGGTGGAGCAACCGCGGCCAGGCTTATGCCAAGAACGTGGGGTGGCGCATCGATTACCACCTGGCAACGGCGAAGATCGCCGACACGGCGCGGCTTTGCTCGATCTACAAGGACGAGAAGTTCAGCGACCACGCGCCGCTGTCGATCGATTATGACTATCCGCTCTGAGCGATGTAGTCAGGCCGCCCGGATTTCCTCTAGCAGTTCCGGGTGGCGGTCAAGGAGTTTCAGCAGCTTGACGAGCGCCAGCGGGGGCAGCATCCGGCCGGTCTCGTAGCGCGAAAAGGCGTTGACACCGCCTCCGAAGATTTCGGCGGCTTCGCGTTGGTCGAGGCGAAGCTTCTTCCGCACTTGCACAATAAAGGCCGGATCGACCAGTTTGGCATTGACCTGCTTGTTAAAGGCGAGCATCGCTTCACCCAACGAGTCGTCGCCCCTCGGCATAACGCCTTCGCCACACTTCGGGCACCAGTCGCCCCGCACGCCGCGTATCAGCGTGGACTCGCCACGGTAGGTATAAGGCACATCCCTGACTTCATCCACCAGTTCAGCGCCGCCGCATTCCGGGCACTTCATTTCGGTACCTCCCTGCATCCGTAGCGGATAGCTATCGAAACTTGAATGACACGACCAGCACGTCGTCCACGACGATCAGCTTCAAATACAACGCCCCGTGTCGCGTGACAGGCCTGTAGACGTCCTGCCATAGCCGGTGATCCTCATACGTTGTCATGCTCTTATAGAAATCACGAGAGTCGAGCCGCAGTAACAGTTCCCGCACTGCAGCCTCATTCAATCCCATGCTGGACGCCCCAACGAAAGCAGATCGCGTCAACCTCAGCCGCCCCGCCTGTAGCAGATCCCGTACCCGTGCCAGCTTGTAATGCGCCGTCCCCTTCTCCATGAAAATTAACCTACCTGGTTAAATCCCGCAAGCCGCGAACTGTGCCAAACCGCAAGAATCCAATCGGTACAAACCCCTGCGACCGGCCCCCATCCCCGCTACAATGCAGGTTCGCCCCTGCGCCCGGCAGGAGATACTTCGCATTCACGCGCGCATTCACGCGTATTCCCCCGCATTTCATAGAGCGAGTCCGCCATGGTTTTCAAAGTGTTCGTCGATGGTCAGGAAGGCACGACCGGTCTCCGGCTGCTTGACTATCTTTCCGGTCGTTCCGACGTGGAACTGCTGCGCATTGCCGATGACAAGCGCAAGGACCCGGCCGAGCGAGCACGCTTCCTGAATGCCGCCGACGTCGCTTTCCTGTGCCTCCCCGACGTGGCCTCGCGCGAGGCGGTGTCGCTGGTGACCAACCCGAATACCTGCGTGATCGACGCCAGCACGGCGTTCCGTACCGCCGACAACTGGGCCTATGGCCTGCCGGAACTGGTGCGCGGCCAGCGCGAGAAGATCCGTGCCAGCAAGCGTATCGCCGTGCCGGGCTGCCACGCCAGCGCCTTCGTGCTGGCGGTGCGGCCGCTGGTCGATGCCGGCGTGCTGCCGCGCGACTACCCGGTGACGGCGTTCTCGCTGACCGGCTACAGCGGCGGCGGCAAGAAGATGATTGCCGACTTTGAAGCCGGCGGTAACCCGAAGCTGCACAGCCCGCGCCCGTACGCGCTGGCGCTGCAGCACAAGCACCTGCCCGAGATGCGCGTGCAGGGCGGCCTGTCGTCGGACCCGATCTTCAACCCGATCGTCGGCAACTTCCTGAAGGGCCTGGCGGTGACGGTGCCGGTGTTCGGCGAGCGCCTGGCGCGCAAGGTGAGCCCGGAGCAGATCGTCGACATCTACCGCAAGCACTATGAAGGCGAGCAGTTCGTGCGCGTGATGCCGTACAACAGCGAGGACAACCTCGACGACGGTTTCTTCGACGTGCAGGCCAACAACGACACCAACCGTGTCGACCTGTTCGTGTTCGGCACCCCCGAGCGCCTGAACCTGGTCGCGCGCCTGGACAACCTGGGCAAGGGTGCGGCCGGCGCGGCGGTGCAATGCATGAACGTGCATGTCGGTGCCGACGAGGCCACGGGGCTGCAGGCCTGATACGGCTGCTTCCTGGACACAACAAAAAAGCCGGCACTGCCGGCTTTTTTACTGGCCGGAAACCGGCGCGGCCTACACGCGCTGCAGCGCCCGCAACGCATCCACCAGCCCGGCCCCCTGGAATGCGCGCTCGCGCCCAAGATCCGTGGCCGCGTCGCACAGGATGGCCTTGACGGTCTCGGGCTGGCCCATCAGCTCATTGTTGCGCGACAGCAGCAGCGCGGCCACGCCGGACACATGCGGCGCGGCCATGCTGGTGCCATCCATCGACGCCAGCGTGCCGCCGGGCACGGTGGAGGTAATCTTCTCCCCGGGTGCCACGAGGTCGGGCTTGATGCGGCCATCGCCGGTGGGACCGTGGCTGGAGAAATAAGAGATGCCGTACCGGTAGGGATCGGTACGATGGGTCGCTCCCACCGTGATCACGGTGCGCGCATTGCCAGGATCGGTAATGGTCTGGCCGCGAAAGCCCGCCCCCATGTGCGCGGCCGCGTATTGCTCGTCATAGCCATAGTTGCCGGCCGCCGCCACCACGATCACGCCGTTGGCCACCAGCCGGTCGCATTCGACGCACACCGGCGTGCTGCCGCAGGCGTAGGTGCGCACGTCATGGCGCAGCGCCACGCTGAGGTTGACGCCGTGCACATATTGCCGGTCGCGGCTCTGGTTGAGCCAGCGCACATATTGCAGCGCGCCCAGGATGCCGAACTCATCGCCCCTGCCCTGCGCATCGAAAATGCGCAGGTCGAGCAGCTCGATACGCGGGCAGATGCCGCTGACATCGCCGCTTTCGGCAAGCTCGGGCGGCAGCGGCATGGGCTCCGGCCGCGCCAGGTAGGCCGAAGACGGCCAGCCGGCGCCGATGATGCCGGCCACGTGCGTGCCGTGGCTGCCGCCCGGCGGCACGTATTGCGCCAGGTCTTCCTGGCTGATTTCCAGCAGCGGCTCGATCACGGACCAGTCGATGATGCGGCCGTTGGCGAGGTCGTCGGAGATCGCCGCGATGCGCTCCCTGAGCTCGGCCTCGCCGGGGCCGCGCTTGCCCTTGGGCATGGGCGGCAGGCGGCCGCTGGTGATCGCCGACAGGCGGGTGAAATCCAGCGTCCTGACCACGCGCGACAGACGCGGTGCGATCAGGCCGTCGCTGACCGGCAGCGCTCCCTCCAGCCTGGCGGGATCGAAGAACGCCGGATGGCGCGCATCGATGCCGGAGTCGATCACCGCCCAGCGCACGCCCTGCCCGCCGGTATCGAACACGCGGATCGCCGCATCCGCCTTCACGGTCTTGCGCGACGAAAACACCGCGTGCTCTGCCGGCCGGTTGACCGAGATGCGCCACAGCGGCGCCACTGCGGCCACCTTCGCCGCATCCGCGGCATCGGCATCCGGCGGCGCCGCATGGTCGTCCTGCAGGCAGGCCCATAGCGTTTCAAGCACCTGCCGGCTCGCCTGCCCGATGCGCCGGGTCAGGCCGCCGGGCGGGAAGCTGTCGTCGTCCAGTCCCAGCAAGGTCAGGGCAACATACTGCGCGGCGACATTGACCAGCCGTCCCAGCGCCTGGCCGGCCGGCGCCGGGATGCCGCCGAAGCGCGTCCGGGAAGCGGTGTAGCCGATGTCCTTGAACCTCGCAATGGCTGTCTCGCTGGACACATGGGCCAGCACCGACTCGCCCAGCCAGCGCACGAAGGCGTCGCCGGTGAGGCTGCGCTCGAGCGCGTGGCGCGCGGCGGTTGACCAGCTGGCGCTGGCCATCGGCAGCCGTACCTCCCGGTGCCACCATGCCGTCAGCGGCAGCAGCCTGAGCATGTCGAAGAAATCGATCTGCGCGAGCAGGTGCGATTCATTTGCCGCCAGGAAGCGCTGGCCTGCCGCCGCCGGCTCGGCCAGCGCCGGCAGGCGGCGCAGCACCGCAGTGCGCAGGGCGGCAATGCCCGCGGCGTGGTGCGGGGTCAGCAACAGCCCGCGCGGCACCTCGAACGATTCTCCCGACGCATACAGCAGCCAGACTTCGGAGCTGACCGGCAGGTCGCTGGTGAAGCGGTCGGGCTCGGCCTCGCTGCCCGCGAAGATCAGCATATAGGCGGCCCGTTGCTCCGACGGGCTCATGCGGTTCAGGCTCATGCGGGTTCCCCTGCGGTTGTCGCATTGTCCTTCGATCCGGTGGCCGCCCTGGTTGCCGGCGCCAGGCGCCGCAAGCAGCGGCTAGCGCTTCAGCGGCTTGCTTCTGTCGTCGTCGCCCGCGTCGACCGGCGCATCGCCCAGTCCCGCCATATTGGCGCGGTACGGTGGCAGCCTGTCGACCGGGGTATTGATCGCGCGTGCGTAGAGTGGCAGCACCTCGGGCATGTGCTTTTCCAGGTCGGCAATGCGGCTGCGCCCGGACGGGTGCGTCGACAAAAAATCAGTGCCCGACTGCGACACTTTGCCCATCTTCTGCCACAGCGACACCGCGGCGCGCGGATCGAAGCCGGCGCGCGCGGCGATATCCATGCCGATCAGGTCGGCCTCGGTCTCGTCGGCTCGCGAGAAGCGCAGTGTCAGCAGGTGCGCCCCGGTGCCGAGCGCCATGTTGCCCAGGTTGCCGAAGCCGAACAACTGCGAAATGACGTTGGCGCCGAGGTTGGTGATCTCGGACTTGGCGGCGCGCTCGCGCGCATGCTCCTGCAGCGCGTGCGCGATCTCGTGCCCCATCACCATCGCGACCTCGTCGTCGGTCAGCTTGAGCTGGTCAAGCAGGCCGGTGTAGACGGCGATCTTGCCACCCGGCATGCAGAACGCGTTGACCTGCTTCGAGCCGATCAGGTTGATCTCCCACGGCCAGTTGCGCGCGCGCTCGTTCCAGCGCACGGTCTGCGGCAGAAGCCGCTTGCCGATCGCGCGCAGGCGCCTGAGCTGCGGGTTGTCGTCGCCGGCCAGCGCGCGCTTGGCGATGGCTTCCTGCTTGAGCTGCTCGTACTCCTGCGCGGCCTGCTGCTCGATCGCCTCGGCGGGCACGATATTGCGCACCGCCGAGCCGCCGCGCTGGATGCTGATGCCTCCCGATTCGGTTTCCTGCGCCTGGGCGGGCATGCCGGACCAGGCCAGCAACGCCGCCGCCAGCGCGAGCGCGCGGACGAGCCGGACACGAATCGGACGCTGGACACATTGCTGGGGGCGGAGCATTTGCGGTTCCTCGGGCGCAGTGGAGGGATCGTGGCGGCGGACCGGTGCGATCCCTGGCAACGCTGCCGCAGCGCAAGTGGCGGGGCGGCGAACAGGTGATGCAATAATACACGGCGCCCGCGCAGCCGCGCGGCGCTCCACCCCCCGCGCATCCATGACTTTCCAGGCCTATCTCGATATCTTCCGCAACCGCCGCATCGGCGCCATGCTGACCCTGGGCTTTGCCTCCGGGCTGCCGCTGGCGCTCACCTCCGGCACGCTGCAGGCCTGGATGACGGTCGAGGGCCTGGATATCAAGACCATCGGCTTCTTCTCGCTGGTGGGCCAGGCCTATATCTTCAAGTTCCTGTGGGCGCCGCTGATGGACCGCTACACGCCGCCGCTGCTGGGCCGGCGCCGCGGCTGGCTGCTGCTGACGCAGCTGGGGCTGGTGGCGGGCATCGCCGCGATGGCGTTCTGCCCGCCGCGCGAGGCGCTGTGGACGCTGGCGGCGCTGGCTACGCTGGTGGCCTTCCTGTCGGCCTCGCAGGACATTGTCTTCGACGCCTACAGCACCGACGTGCTGCGTCCGGCCGAGCGCGGCGCCGGCGCGGCGGTGAAGGTGCTGGGCTACCGGCTGGCGATGCTGGTCTCGGGCGGCCTGGCGCTGTGGCTGGCCGACCGCGTGCTCGGGTGGCAGCAGACCTACCTGCTGATGGCGGCGCTGATGGCCGTGGGCATCCTGACCCTGCTGTGGGCGCCCGAGCCCGACGTGCCCGCGCGCGCGCCGCGCTCGCTGGAAGAGGCGGTGCTCGGCCCGCTGCGCGATTTCTTCGCGCGGCCCGGCGCATGGTGGCTGCTGCTGCTGATCGTGCTGTACAAGCTGGGCGACGCCTTTGCCGGCAGCCTGTCGACCACCTTCCTGATCCGCGGCGTGGGTTTCTCGGCCGGCGAGGTTGGCATCGTCAACAAGACACTGGGACTGGCCGCCACCATCATCGGCGCGCTGTTCGGCGGCACGCTGATGGTGCGGCTGGGGCTGTACCGTTCGCTGATGGTGTTCGGTGTGCTGCAGGCGGTATCGAACCTGGGCTACTGGATACTCGCCGTGACGCCGCCGCACCTGTGGACCATGGGCGCGACCATCGCGGTGGAAAACCTGTGCGGCGGCATGGGCACCGCGGCCTTCGTGGCGCTGCTGATGACGCTGTGCAACCGCTCGTTCTCGGCCACGCAGTATGCGCTGCTGTCGGCGCTGGCGTCGGTGGGCCGGGTCTATGTCGGGCCGACCTCCGGCTACATGGTCGAGGCCTGGGGCTGGGCGCCGTTCTACCTCGGCACCGTGGCGGTGGCGCTGCCCGGCGTGATGCTGCTCTGGGCAATGCGCAACACCGTGCACCGCTACGAAACCCAGGCGCGCGAAGCGATCGCCTGAGCCCCGCCCTGCTTGTTCCTTGCTTATTCCTTGTAGTAGACGATCTGGTGCGAGCTGGCCAGCAGCTGGCCTGCCGGGCTCCATAGCTGCGCGCGCTGGTCGAAGTACCCCTGCTGGAAGACCTGCGCCTGCGCGCTGGCCAGCACGTGGCGGTCGCCCAGCGCCGCCAGCGTGGGCGCATCGGCGTGGAAATACGTGGTCATCGACACCGTGCCGGCCGGCACGAAGCCCGCGCGCTTGAGGAAGATGCGCGGGTAGAAGCTGTCCGCCCATGACGCCACCGCGGCGAAGTCCGGCGTGCGCGCCGGCGCGTCGCGCAGCCAGAACTGGGTCAGGCTGTCGGGGTGCTCGGTGCCGGCCTCGGCGGTCGGCTTGGCGCCGCGCACCGGGCGCATGTCATAGGACTTGAGCCAGCGCACCGGCGCAAAGCCGCCCATCGCCGGCAGCGTGTCGGCGCCCGGCACCTCGGGCATCACCGCCTCGCCGCAGGCCCAGGTCTCGCGGCGCACCGCGAACACGGCGGTGGCGGTGGTGGCCACGGCATCGCCCTGGCGCAGCGTCAGGTTCCAGTGCTGGGTCGAGCGGTTGGTCCGCACCGGCAGCGCCTCGATCTCGAACGGGCCTTCGGCGATCGGGCCGGCAAAGTTGACCGACAGCGCGATCGGGTCGCCCAGCCGTTGCGGATGCAGCAGCGCCGCCTGCAGCAGCGTGGCGGCGGTGATGCCGCCAAACGGGCCGATCATGTTCCAGTAGGCCGGTGTGGTGCGGCCCAGGAAGCGATTTTCTCCGGCGGCCTCCAGGGCGATGGCGTCGTCGAACGCATGCAGCGCGATGGGGGCGGAGGCGGACAGGGCGGCAGCGGTAGCAGTCATGGCAAGGGCGCAAATAGAACGATCGTTCGATAGCTGCCTACACTAACCGTAGTCAGGAGTTCGGTCAACCGTCCCCGCATGCAAGCGCTCCAGAAGGCGCATCAGCCTTGTGCCCGGCGCCGCCACGCCACGCTCCAGCCGAGCTGGTTGGCGATCACACCCAGCAGCACCAGCAGCATGCCCGCGACCTGTAGCGGCCCGAGCACGACGCCGAACACCATCACGTCGATGACGATCGCCACCAGCGGATAGACGAACGACAGCGTGGCGATCGACACCACGCTCAGCCGCTGGAAGGCGCCGTACAGCAGGGTGTACATGACGCCGGTATGGATCAGCCCCAGCGCCAGCAGCGCGGCCCAGGTGCCGGTCTGATAGCTGCCGGCCGCGGGATGCGCCAGCGGTGCCAGCATCACCACGCCCAGCACCATCTGCAGGCCCGCAATCTGCCCGGGCGGAATCGCCTGCAGCCGGCGCGTGGCCATGGTCGTGACCGCATACAGCAGTGCCGCCAGCAGCGCCAGGCCGATCCCGGCCAGCATCGCGGCGCCGGTGCCGCCGTGCTCCAGCCCGGTGATCAGCATCACGCCGGCAAAGGCCAGCACCAGCCACGGCAGCCTGGCGAACGGGAACGGCTCGCGCTGCATCGCCGAGGTCAGCAACAGCAGGAAGAACGGCTGGGTGTGGTAGACCACGGTCGCAATCGCAATGCCGCTGCAAGCATAGGCCGAGAACAGGGCCAGCCAGTTGAGCACCAGCGTGACGCCGCCCAGCGCCAGCCACCCCAGCTGCGCGCGGCTCATGCGCACCCAGCCGCGCTGCAGCGTCAGTGTGCCCAGCAGCGCGGCGCCGCCGAAGATGCAGCGGAAGAACACCACGTCCAGCGGCGGCTGCCCGCTGGTGACGACGAACCAGCCGATGGTGCCTGACAGCACCATGGCCGCGACCATGCGCCAGGCACCGCCTGGCATGGATTGAGGAGAAGGCATGGGGCACTCCGGGGATGCAATGGCGGCATTGTTCCAGCATGCCATCCACTCAACAATCCCGCTAAAGCTCAATTAGTATTTGAGTTGCGCTCAAGGATTGGAGACTGGGCATGTCGGATACACCACTCAATGCGATGGCCGTCTTCGCCCGCGTGGTCGAATGCGGCAGCTTCTCCGCTGCGGCGCAGGATCTCGGCATGACGCCTTCGGGCGTCAGCCGGCACGTGTCGCGGCTGGAAGCGACGCTCGGCGCCAGCCTGCTGCAGCGGACCACGCGCGCCTTCGCGCTGACCGAGCTGGGCCAGTCGGTCTACGCCGCCTGCGCACGCATGACCGCCGCCGCGCGCGAGGTCACCGCGCTGGCCGGCGAGCACGGCGGCACGCCCCATGGCGTGCTGCGCGTCAGCGCGCCGGTCGCGTTCGGGCAGGCCTGGCTGGCGCCGCGCCTGCCGGCGCTGCTGCAGAAATACCCCGCGCTGGACCTGCAGCTGACCCTGGCCGACCGCATGGTCGACCTGGTCGAGGAGGGCCTCGACGTGGCGGTGCGCATCGCGCGCGAACTGGCGCCGGGCCTGGCGGCGCGGCCGCTGCGCGAAGTGCGCTACCGGCTGGTGGCCTCGCCGCGCTACCTGGCGCGGCACGGCACGCCCGCCGCGCCGGCCGAGTTGCCGGCGGCGCGCTGCCTGTACCTGGGCTACGGCAATTTCGGCGAGCGCTGGACGCTGCGCCACCAGGCCGGCGGCGAGGCCGTGGTGGTGCGCATCCCGCCGCGGCTGACGCTGAACAACAGCCTGGCGATCATGACGATGGTGGAAGGCGACGCCGGCATCGGGCTGGTGCCGGATTTCTCGCTGGGCAGCGCGCTGGACGAGGGCCGCGTCGTCGCCGTGCTGCCGGACTGGGACATCCTCGAGCCCTACATCGGCACGGCCTACGCGGTGTACACCCCGACGCGGCACGTGCCGCCCAAGGTGCGCGCCTTTGTCGACCACCTCGCCGCCACCGCGACCGGCCTGCCGGCCTGATCAGTCCTTGCCCAGCGCCCGCCGCAACTATCAGGGACAGTGCGGGAGGGCCAAGCCTGTCAGGCCGCGCAGACCCGGTACACCGCCAGGCTGCCGCGCCAGTTGACGCCCCAGTTAACGGTAATGCCCTCGTGCATCACCACGCGGTCGATGACGCGCAAGCCGACCGTAGGCGCCAGCTCCTCGAAATCGCTGATGGTCAGCACGCGCACGTTGGGCGTGTTGTACCACTGGTAAGGCAGCGATTCCGACACCGGCATGCGCCCGCGGAACACCGACAGCCGGTGCGGCCAGTAGCCGAAGTTCGGGAACGACACGATGCACTCGCGCCCCACCCGCAACGTGTCGCGCAGCACCTGTGCGGTGTTGTGGATGGTCTGCAGCGTCTGCGACAGGATCACCGTGTCGAAGCTCTTGTCCTCAAACAGTGCCAGCCCGCCTTCCAGGTTCTGCTGGATGACATGCACGCCCTTCTGCGCGCACGCCAGCACGCCTTCGTCGCGGATCTCGATGCCGTACGCCTGCACGTCGAGCTCGTCCTGCAGCACGCGCAGCAGGCTGCCGTCGCCGCAGCCCAGGTCGAGCACGGTGGAGTTGGGTTCGATCCAGCGCGCGATCGCGCGGAAGTCGGGGCGCAGCGCCAGGATATTGGGATTGGCCAGGGCGTTCATGCGCCGATCTCCTCTGCGATGCGGTCGTAGTAGGCGCGCATCAGGTTGTGGTAGCGCGGGTCGTCGAGCAGGAAGGCATCGTGGCCATGCGGCGCGTCGATCTCGGCGTAGGAGACCGGGCGCTTGTTGTCCAGCAGCGCCTTGACCAGCTCGCGGCTGCGGCTGGGCGCGAAGCGCCAGTCGGTGCTGAAGCTGGCCACCAGGAAGCTCGCCTGCGTCTGCGCGATGGCGCGGGTCAGGTCGCCGCCATAGGCCAGCGCCGGATCGAAGTAGTCCAGCGCGCGCGTGATCAGCAGGTAGGTGTTGGCGTCGAAGTACTCGGCGAACTTGTCGCCCTGGTAGCGCAGGTAGCTTTCCACCTGGAACTCGACATCGAACGAGAAGCGGATGTCTTCCGCCTTCAGCTCGCGGCCAAACTTCTCCGCCATGTCCTCGTCCGACAGGTAGGTGATATGGCCGATCATGCGCGCCACGCGCAGCCCGCGCTTGGGCTTGACGCCATGCGCGTAGTAGTTGCCGCCGTGGAAGTCCGGATCCGACAGGATGGCGCTGCGCGCCACCTCGTTGAAGGCGATGTTCTGCGCCGACAGCTTGGGTGTGGACGCGACCACGATGCAGTGGCGCAGACGGTCCGGGTACATCAGGCTCCAGGCCAGCGCCTGCATGCCGCCGAGGCTGCCGCCCATGACCGCGGCGAACTGCGTGATGCCGAACGCGTCGGCCACGCGCGCCTGCGCGTTGACCCAGTCCTCCACCGTCACCACCGGGAACGTCGCGCCATAAGGCAGGCCGGTCGCGGGATTCACGCTCATCGGCCCGGTCGAGCCGAAGCACGAGCCCAGGTTGTTGACGCCGATGACGAAGAAGCGGTTGGTGTCGAGCGGCTTGCCCGGGCCCACCATGTTGTCCCACCAGCCCAGGTCGCGCGGGTTGTCGGCGTAGACGCCGGCGACATGGTGCGAGGCATTGAGCGCGTGGCACACCAGCACCGCGTTGGAGCGCGCCGCGTTGAGCGTGCCGTAGGTCTCGACCATCAGGTCGTAGCCGGCGAGGGACGTGCCGTTGCGCAGCTTCAGCGGCTCGGCGAAGTGCATGCGCTGCGGCGTAACCACGCCGACCGAATCGGTCGACAGCGGGGCGAGTGCGCTGGGCGCAGACGGCAAGGCGACATCAGTCATGGAATCCGGGCCCGCGGCGAACGGGCATAAAAAAACCCGACCGGCATTTGCGTGTGAAGCATCGCAGCCAAGTCGGGATTCACTGGATTCCTTGCGGGATTCCGCGTGCCGGCGATCATTGTCGTGGTGACATGGGGCGCCGACCCAACCTCTTTAGCCGCATTTATAGTGGCAGCCCGGACCGGGGTCCCTTGGTCCCTTGGTCCCTTGGTCCCTTAGTCCCATAGCTGCCGCGCGCCCGCAAGCCAGTCATCAAATCGGCGCGACCGGGCAATTATAGAGCAATCGGCCCGGCGTGTCGGTTTCAGCCCAGCAGCACCCGCAGATGCGCCTCGGCATGGTCCGACGGCGACTTGCGGAAACCGCTCTTGGCATAGCGGTGCCACTGGCCCTGCACCGTCGCCATGATCAGCGCGGCGCGCGCCGGGATGTCGGCATCCGCGGGGAATTCGGCCTGCGTCACTGCCACCTTCAGGCACTGGCGCAGCGAGGCCTCGATGCGGTCCACCACCTGGTTGATGCGTTCCTGCAGCCGCTCGTGCTCGCCCACCAGCGCCTCGCCGGTCAGCACGCGCGTCATGCCCGGGTTCTTCTCGGCAAACGACAGCAGCATGCGCACGATCGCCTGTGCCTGGCGCAGGCCGTGCTCTTCCTTGTCGGCAATCTGGTTGATCAGGCCGAAGACGGTCTGCTCGATAAAGCCGATCAGGCCCTCGTACATCTGCGCCTTGCTGGCGAAGTGGCGATACAGCGCCGCCTCGGACACGCTCAGGCGCGCGGCCAGCGCGGCGGTGGTGATCTTTTCCCCGCGCGGATGCTCGAGCATGGTCGCCAGCGTCTGCAGGATCTGGATGCGGCGCTCGCCCGGCCGCGGGCGCTTGCGCGCCGGCGCGGCAGGCGCCGCGGGCGTGTCCGCGGGTGTGTCCATCTCGTCGGCTCCGCCTGCAATGACTGCCTCCGGCTGGTCCCCGTTGCTTTGCGTCATGACCCGTTTCTCCGCATTCGTCGTTGGAGTTGATGCATCGATTGTACTTTTATGTCCACATAGGCCGGCCGGTTCGCCACGCGGGCCCGCACGCGAGGCGCGTTGCCGGACTGCGCCTGCGGTGCCTGCGGAACCTGTGATTCCGCGGCCACCAGCGTGACCGAATGCTCCTGCGCGGCGTGGCCGGCGCGGCGGTCTTCTTCCGCCTCGAGCGTCGAGCGGACCGCCGCATCGCGCCGGCTGCCATCGTCTTGCGCCGAATTGGGCGCGCCAGGCACGTCATGCGGGCGCGACGGCGCCATGGTGCGCAGGTAGCCGGTCACCCAGGCGGTGCGGATGCCGGTGCCGGCATAGCGCTTGAGGTGCGACACGGTGTCCTCCACCAGCACCGCGCGATGCGGCGCCACGCGCGCCTGCACCAGCAGGCGCCGCAGCATGCGGCGGTCCGGCTTGGGCCGCAGGTGGCCATGCACCCACATCTGCTCGATCGCCACCACGCGCTCGAAGCAATGGCCGATGCCGGCGATGTCCAGCACAGCGCGCGCATAGTCCTGCGGGGCGTTGGTGACCAGGAGCTTGCGCCCCGGCAGGCGCCGCAGGTGCGCCGCCAGCCCGCGCTGCACGCGCACCATCCCGGCCAGCGCCGGGAATTCATGCGCCGCGCGCAGGAAGTCGGCGGGATCGACGCCATGGTGGCGGATCATGCCGAGCAGCGTCGCGCCGTAGCGCTGCCAGTAGTCCACCCGCACGCGGCTGGCGGTGGCCTCGTCGCAACCGAGCACGCGCGCCACGTAGGCGGTCATCAGCCGGTTGATCGCCGGGAAGATCGCGTGCGAGGCATCGTGCAGCGTGTTGTCGAGGTCGAACAGCCAGACCGTGCGCCCCGAGTTGTCCCCGGCGGGACGGCGGCGCAGGCGAGCGCGGACACGGCGCGGAGGAGGAAGACTGGTAGGCACGCCGGGCGACTCTGGAGATGATGGGATGCCGGGGCAGCCGGTTGTGGCCCGCCCCGGCGGTGCCGCTCAGTGCGAGCGGATCATGGTGCCGAACGCCTGCTCGGTCAGGATTTCCAGCAGCAGCGAATGCTCGATGCGGCCGTCGACAATGTGCACCGAATGCACGCCGCTCTTGGCCGCGTCCAGCGCCGACGAGATCTTCGGCAGCATGCCGCCCGAGATAGTGCCGTCGGCGAACAGTTCTTCGATCTCGCGCGCGGTCAGGTCGGTCAGCAGGTTGCCCTTTTTGTCCATCACGCCCGGGATGTTGGTCATCATCACCAGCTTCTCGGCCTTCAGGATCTCGGCCATCTTGCCGGCGACCACGTCAGCGTTGATGTTGTAGGCCTGGCCGTCGTCGGAGAAGCCGATCGGCGAGATGACCGGGATGAAGGCGTCATCCTGCAGCGCCTTGACCACGGCCGGGTTGATCGCCTCGATATCGCCCACGTAGCCGATATCGATGAAGGCGCCCGGGTTCTCGCGGTCGGGCATCTGCAGGCGCTTGGCGCGGATCAGGCCGCCGTCCTTGCCGGTCAGGCCCACGGCCTGGCCGCCGTACTGGTTGATCAGCATCACGATGTCCTGCTGGACTTCGCCGCCGAGCACCCACTCGACCACTTCCATGGTCTCTTCGTCGGTGACGCGCATGCCTTGCACGAAGGTGCCGACCTTGCCGACCTTCTTCAGCGCCTCATCGATCTGCGGGCCGCCGCCGTGCACCACCACCGGGTTCATGCCGACCAGCTTCAGCAGGATCACGTCGCGCGCGAAGCCGTGCTTGAGCTTTTCTTCGGTCATGGCATTGCCGCCGTACTTCACCACGATGGTCTTGCCGTGGAACTTGCGGATATACGGCAGCGCCTCGGCGAGGATCTCGGCTTTCAGTGCGGGAGCGATGGCGGCCACCGCAGTCGCGGCAGGCCCGGGGTTGTCGGCGTTCATGGGGGACATCCGTGAGATTCAACAGGTATGATGGCTAACAGCCGCGTAGCCGGGGGAAAACGCAACAGCGCGCAACAGGGATCGCCCGAAAGTGCGCCATCCGGCTATGGCAGGCGCCGATTTTACAAGAAACCGCGCGGGGCGCGAGTCCCGCGGCCCGGGCAGGTCCGGCCATCCGCCCCGCAAGCGCCGCACGGGGCACCACGGCGGCCCGCCGGCGTTCCGTTCGCGCAACAGCACAGCTTCTTTCGCGGCCTTTGCCGTTTGTCTTGCGCTTCGCCGTACCAGTTCCCGCCGTATCAGTTCCCGCACCATGACCGATCCCGCCACCGTCCTGACCGGCCAGCTTCGCCCCGTCGAGCATTGCAGCCAATGCGGCGCCGGCTTCGTCTGCGGCTACGTGGCGGGGCTGCGCGAGTGCTGGTGCGCCAGCCAGCCGCTGCTGCCGGCACGGCGCATCGTGCCCGGCCAGCACTGCCTGTGCCCCGGCTGCCTGGCGGCGCGCCAGCGCGGCGATCAGGCGCCGGAGCCCGCCGAGGGCTGAACCGCCGGCACAGGGCCGGACGACGCGCCGGCGCTGCTCCACTGCATCACCAGCATCCCCGCCACGATCAGCGTGGCGCCCGCCAGCCGCGCCGGCGTCATGGCCCGCACAGCGAATCCGGCCAGGCCGAACTGGTCGACGGCCAGCGCGGCCAGCACCTGCCCCGCCACCACCGCGGCGATAAAGCCGGCCGCGCCGAGCTTCGGCGCCACCACCAGGGCGGCCGAGATATAGAACACCCCCAGCACCCCGCCAATCCACGTCCACGCCGGCGCGCGCGCCAGCACCGATGCCGCGGGCAGCGGCACGCGCAGCAGCCATAGCAGGGGCAGCAGCGCCGCCAGGCTGACCAGCAGCGACACCAGCGTCGCCCCCAGCGGATGTCCCAGCGTACGCGCCAGCGTGGCGTTGGCGCCCGCCTGGAACGGGATCACGGCGCCCGCCAGCACGGCGGTGGCAAGGGGCAACACTAGGGGCAACAGCAAGGAAATCGGGAAAGAATTCGGCAACTGGATGCCTGACATGTCACGCTCCGTAGGGCAAACTGCGATGCCTGACAGTTTGAAATATCGCAAAGCGAATTCCCAATTCTGCTTTCATACGTTTAATATTCGCCGAATGAATAGCCTACGCGGAATCGACCTCAACCTGCTGGTGGTGCTTGAAGCACTGCTCGCCGAGCGCCACATCTCACGCGCCGCGCTGCGCCTGCACCTGAGCCAGCCGGCGGTCAGCCATGCGCTGGGGCGGCTGCGGCAGCTGCTCGACGATCCCATCCTGGTACGCGGCAAGGGCGGCCTGGTGCTGAGCGCACGCGCCCATGAACTGTCCGGCCCGCTGGCCGAAGCGCTGTCGCAGGTGCGCATCCTGCTGGGGCCGAGCGGCTTCCAGCCCGCCACCGCGCGCCGCAGCTTCCGCCTCGCGATGTCCGACTACGGTGCGCTGGTGGTGCTGCCGCGGCTGCTGCGCGCCTTGCGCAAGGCCGCGCCCAATATCGACCTGGTGGTGTCGCAGGCCAGCCGCGAGGGCATGACGGCGCAGGTGGCCGATGGCGAGATAGACATGGCGCTGGGCGTGTTCAGCTACCAGCCCGAAGGCGTGCAGTCGGCCGAATTGTTCCGGGAAAGCTATGCCTGCGCGGTGGACGCGGCCACGGTGCGCGACACCGGCCGGCTCGACCAGGTGGCCTACCTGGCGCGCTCGCATGTGCTGGTGGCCACCCACAGCGAACGCATGGACGCGATCGACGCCGCGGTCGCCAGGCTGGGCGGGCGGCGCAAGATCGCCTGCGTGGTGCCGCACTGGAGCGTGGCGCCGGCGCTGATCGCCGGGACCAACCTGGTGCTGACCACGGCGCGGCGCAGCCTGTCGGCGCTGGAGGAAGACTCGCGCTACGCCATCTTCGAGCCGCCGTTTGCGCTGGAAGACTTCACCTTCAGCATGATCTGGCACGAGCGCACCGAAGCCGATCCGGCCCACGCCTGGCTGCGCGAGCGCGTGCTGGCGGCGGCGGCCAGTCAGGAATCGGAAGAGCCGATCAGCTTGCGCGGCTGACGCCGCCGCGCCGGCTTGGCGGCACCCGGCACCGGCGGCTGCGGCCGGGCGTCACGGCGCCTTGCCGGCGGTTCGGGGGATGCAGGCCGTGCGGGCGGCGTGCCCCCGCGGAACACCAGTTTCTGACGCGTGCCGTGCTGCTTGTTGGCCATGATGGCTGGCGGCCAGGGCCAGGCCTGGCTTCTGCTGATCAGTGCATGTGATCGCCGTGGCCGGCGTGGCCGCCGCCCGGCACCATGTCGCGCACTTCGGCGTTGACCTTCTGCTCGGTCACCTTGCCGCCCTGCTCGATCTTCAGCGTGATGGGCACGGTGTCGCCCTTCTTGAGCTGGCTCTTCAGGCCCATCAGCATCACATGGTAGCCGCCCGGCTTCAGCTCTACGTCCTTCATCTTGGGCAGGTCGAGCGACTTGACCTGCCGCATGCGCATCACGTTGTTTTCCATCTTCATCTCGTGGATCTCGGCCTCGCCCACCGGCGACGAGACGCCCACCAGCTTCGCGTTCTCGTGCGCATGCAGCACCATGAACGCGCCCGAAGCGGCCTGCGTCGGCACCGTGCCGCGCACCCAGGCGTTGCTGACGTCGACCTGGGCCAGCGCGGCCCCGGACGCCAGCGCCGTGGCCAGTGCGGCAATCGATGCGGCCAGCGTGGCCGCGCGGAATTTGGCTTGCATCGTTGTCTCTCCTGAAAGCAGAGATTAGAACATGGCACCGCGCGCCGCGTGCAGGCATGCCAGGGCATGCGGGCCGGCCAAAGCCGGCTAGTCTGGCAGCCGCGGCGGCGCGCCGCCAATGCGGCAAGGTGTCGCACGCGCCGGCACCTTCCGGCCGCATTGATACACTCGCGCCATGACCACCGCCGCAGCCGTGCCCCCCTCATCCCCCTCATCCCGCTTGCCTGACCTGCCCTTCCTGTCGCCCTTGCCGGCCGCCAGCTCGCCGCGCCACGGCCAGGTGACGCTGCGGCGGCTGTTCTGGCTGCGCTGGGCGCTGCTGTCGGGGCAGGCGCTGACGCTGCTGGCCTGCGACCCGATCGCCGGCATCCGGCTGCCGTATGGGCCGCTGATGGTGGTGCTCGGGCTCCAGGCGCTGTTCAACCTGATCACGGCGCTGCGCCTGCGCCAGCACACGCGGCGCAACACGGCGCCCGGCGAAGCCGAACTGATGGGGCAGCTGCTGGTGGACCTGACCGCGCTGTCGGCGATCCTGTTCTACACCGGCGGCGCGACCAATCCCTTCGTGTCGTTCTACCTGCCGGGCCTCGCCATCGCCGCGGCCATCCTGCCGTGGCGGCAGGTGCTCGCGCTGGCGGTCTATGCGCTCGCCTGCTACACGGTGCTGCTGTTCGAATACGTGCCGCTGGACCTGCACAACCCCGACAACGCGGTGAACTACCACCTGGCGGGCATGTGGCTGAACTTCGTCGCCAGCGCGGTGATGATCGCGATGTTCGTCGCGCGCCTGTCGGGCGTGCTGCGCCAGCGCGAGGCGCAGCTGAACCTGGCGCGCGAGCAGCTGCTGCGCGAGGCGCGCGTGGAAGACCTCAACGGCCAGGCCGCCGCGGTGGCGCATGAGATCGGCACGCCGCTGGCGACGCTGGCGGTGATCGCCGGCGAGCTGCGCGCCGATGCCTCCGACGCGGCGCTGGGCGCCACGCCGATCCGCAGCTACCTGCCCGACCTGCAGACCGTCGAGCAGCAGCTGGCGCTGTGCCGCACCACGCTGGCGCGGCTGCGCGAGGACTCGGCCACGCTGGCGCCGCAGCGCCTGGACGCCTGGCTGCCGGCCTTTGCCGAGCGCTGGCAGCTGCGCCATCCCAACGCCAGCCTGCAGGCAAGCGCCACGCCGGGCGCCGGCGCGCAGCCGGTGGAGACCGCGCGCGTCGGCCAGATCCTGACCATCCTGCTCGACAACGCCGCGCGCGCCCAGCAGAACGCCGGCCGCTCCAGCCGGCCGCTGCAGCTGGAAATCGCCATGGAGCCGGGACACGTGGCGCCGTGGCTGTCGTTCCGCGTCGCCGACCATGGCGACGGCATTCCCGAGGCACTGCGCGGCCAGCTCGGCGAAATGCCGGTGGCCAGCCAGCACGGCGGCCAGGGCATCGGCCTGTACCTGGCGCAGAGTGGCGCGCGCCAGATGGGCGGCGAACTGGGCTGGCGCGACCGCTCCGGCGGCGGCACCGTGGCCGAGCTGCGGCTGCCCGCACTGTCTACGCTATCGGCGCCGCGTGCGCGCAGCGCATCCTGAACCCACGCGCGACTCCTGACCATGACCGACACCTTCCAACCGGTTCCCGAAGCCACCGCGCCGGCGGGCACTTCGTTCCTTGTCATCGACGACGACGAAGTCTTTGCCGGCACGCTGGCACGCGCGCTCATGCGCCGCGGCTACGCCGTGCAAGTGGCCCATGACGGCCGCACCGCGCTGGCGCTGGCGGGCCGAACCGACTTTGCCTACGTCACGCTCGACCTGCACCTTGAGCCGCCGCCCGAGGCCGGCAGCACCGCGCCGGCCGAATCCGGCCTGCAGCTGGTCGCGCCGCTGCGCCAGGCGCTGCCGGACGCGCGCATCCTGATCCTGACCGGCTATGCCAGCATCGCCACCGCGGTGGCGGCGGTCAAGCAAGGCGCGGACGAGTACCTGGCCAAGCCGGCCAATGTCGATTCGATCCTGACTGCGCTGATGGCGGGGGTGTCGGAAGACGCGGCGCAGGCCGCGCTGGAAGAGCCGGTGCCGCTGTCGGTGGCGCGGCTCGAGTGGGAACATATCCAGCGCGTGCTGGCCGAGCATGGCGGCAATATCTCCGCCACGGCGCGGGCGCTGAACATGCACCGGCGTACCTTGCAGCGCAAGCTGGGGAAGCGGCCGGTGTCGCGGTAGAAGGGTAGGGAAACCGGATTGCGGCTGCCGCGCTTACAGGCGCAGCTGCACGTGTTCCCAGTCCAGCCCTTCGCTGGACTCGGCAGTATCGCCCTGCGCGACGATGCGCATGGCATCGCCCGCATGCCGGTCCGACAGCGAGAACAGCGCGCCGGCTTCAAGCGCCAGCGTGGCGGCCGCGGCCTTGGCGGCGCCGCGCGCGCTGGCCTGTGCAGCAGGTGTGGCCGGTTTGGCCTGCGTGACTTCGGCTGCCTGCACGGCAGGCACGGCGGGACGGATGCAAAGGAATGCCGTGGCCGCGGCCAGTGCGGCCAGCAAGCCTCCGGTGGCAAGCACCACGCGGCGGGTCTTGTAGTTGACCATTGGTTTCTCCTGGCAGTGGTTTGAGTGGGATGCGGTGGCTCCCGCACCGGTCAATCGACCGTCAAGGTGCGCAAGGGTCTCATTGCCGCGCGCGGGTGCGCCAGTGTGCTTACCAATGCTTACGATGCTTACCGCGATGTGGCAGGCGGATACGTACTGACAACAAATTCCAGCCGCGACCCGACAAAAAAAGGGCGCATCGTGATGCGCCCTTCTTGTTCCGGCCCTGCGTGCCCGCTTACAGCACGTAGCGCGACAAGTCTTCGTTGCCGGCCAGGTCGCCGAGGCGCTGGTCGACATAGGCCGCGTCGATCGTCACGGTCTCGCCCGACGACTTGGTGGCGTGGAAGGACAGGTCCTCCAGCAGCCGCTCCATCACCGTGTACAGACGGCGCGCACCGATGTTCTCGACCTTCTCGTTGACCGAGAACGCGATCTCGGCAAGTCGGCGGATGCCGTCCGGCGCGAACACCAGGTTGACCTCTTCGGTGTTCAGCAGCGCCTGGTACTGCTTGGTCAGGCTGGCATCGGTCTGCGTCAGGATGGCCTCGAAGTCCTGCACCGACAGCGACTCCAGTTCCACGCGGATCGGAAAGCGGCCCTGCAGTTCGGGGATCAGGTCGCTCGGCTTGGACAGATGGAACGCGCCCGAGGCAATGAACAGGATATGGTCGGTCTTGATCATGCCGTACTTGGTGTTCACCGTGGTGCCTTCCACCAGCGGCAGCAGGTCGCGCTGCACGCCCTGGCGCGACACCTCGCCGCCGCCGATTTCGCTGCGGCTGGCGATCTTGTCGATCTCGTCCAGGAATACGATGCCGTTCTGCTCCACGTTGGCGATGGCCTTGTGCTTGAGCTCCTCGTCATTGACCAGCTTGGCGGCCTCTTCGTCGACCAGCAGCTTGAAGGCTTCCTTCACCTTCATCTTGCGGCGCGCCTTCTTGCCCTGGCCCAGGCCGGCGAACATCGAGCGGATCTGCTCGGTCATGTCCTCCATGCCCGGCGGGCCCATGATGTCCATGCTCGGCACGCCGGCGGCGAGTTCCAGCTCGATTTCCTTGTCGTCCAGCTGGCCCTCGCGCAGCTTCTTGCGGAACACCTGGCGCGTGTTGGAATCCTTCTCTTCCGGCTGCGAGAAGCCGATATCGCGCGGCGGCGGCAGCAGGACGTCGAGCAGGCGGTCCTCGGCCGCGTCCTCGGCCTTGGTGCGCACCTTCTTCATCTCGGATTCGCGCGTCTGCTTGATCGCCATCTCGGCGAGGTCGCGCACGATGGTGTCGACGTCGCGGCCGACATAGCCCACCTCGGTGAACTTGGTCGCTTCAATCTTGATGAACGGCGCGTCGGCCAGCTTGGCCAGGCGGCGCGCGATCTCGGTCTTGCCGACGCCGGTCGGGCCGATCATCAGGATGTTCTTGGGCGTGATTTCCTGGCGCAGCGGCTCGGCCACCTGCTGGCGGCGCCAGCGGTTGCGCAGCGCCACCGCCACGGCCTTCTTGGCCTTGTCCTGGCCGATGATGTGCTTGTCGAGTTCGGAAACGATTTCCGACGGGGTCATGGTGTGCGACATGGTATCCGTTCAGTAGGGCGCGCGTTGCCGCCTTCGCTTATTCCAGCGTCTCGATGACGAAGTTGGTATTGGTGTAGATGCAGAGCTCGCCGGCGATGGTCAGCGCTTTCTCGACCACGTCCTTCGGCGCCATCTCGGTGTTCTCCATCAGCGCCTTCGCGGCCGACTGCGCGTACGCGCCGCCCGAGCCGATCGCGGCGATGCCGCCCTCGGGGTCGAGCACGTCGCCGTTGCCGGTGATGACCAGCGTGGTGTCGCGGTCGGCGGTGATCAGCATGGCTTCCAGCCGGCGCAGCGCGCGGTCCGAACGCCAGTCCTTGGCCAGGTCGACCGCGGCGCGGGTCAGGTTGCCCTGGTACTTTTCCAGCTTGGCTTCGAAGCGGTCGAGCAGCGAGAAAGCATCGGCCGTGCTGCCGGCAAACCCGACCAGCACCTTGCCGTTGTAGATGCGGCGCACCTTGCGTGCGGTGCCCTTCATCACGATATTGCCGAGAGTGACCTGGCCATCACCGCCAAGTGCGACCTGGTTGCCGCGGCGAACGCTGACGATGGTAGTGCCGTGATACTGTTCCATGGTGGCTTCCGTGAATATGTCACGACCGTAGTTGGCGACGCCCCCGGCCGTTTCAAGCCCTTTCGTGCGCCGGGCCACCCAGGCGGCGCGCCGCGCGGGCGTCTGACCACTATAGGACGCCGGGCGCGGGGCTGCCGCTGCGCCTCGTGCGCCTCCCCCCAGATGCAAAAAGGGCCATGCGTTGCCGCATGGCCCTTCCATGGCGCCCGGCGCATCACTTCAAGCGATGCGCCCTGGCAATCCGATCAGTCCGCTCAGTCGGCATAGACGCCGGCCTTCTTGATCACCGGGGTCCACTTGTTGATTTCGGCGGTCAGGTAGGTGCGCAGCGATTCCGGCGTGGCGCGCTGTGCCGACGCCGCTTCGGCGCCCAGCTCGGCCATCTTGGCGCGGAACGCCGGGTCGGCCACGGCCTTCTGCAGGGCGGCCGACAGCTTGTCGATCACCGGCTTGGGCGTGCCCTTGGGCGCGTACATGGCGTGCCAGACCTTCACTTCCACGTTAGGCATGCCCTGTTCGGCTGCCGTCGGGACGTCCTTGAACGCCTCCACGCGACGCGCCTGCATGGCTGCGTACGGCTTGACCGAGTGGGCCTTCAGGTGGCCGGCCAGGTTGGTGGTCTGGTCGCACAGCAGGTTGACCTGGCCGCCCAGGATATCCGTCAGCGCCGGCGCCGCGCCCTTGTACGGCACGGTGGTCAGCTCGGTCTGGATCGCGCTCTGGAACAGCAGGCCGCACAGGTGCGAGGCCGAGCCGATGCCGGCGTTGGCCAGCGACAGCTTGGCGGCGTTGGCCTTGATATACGGCACCAGTTCCTTGAAGCTGTTCGGCGGCAGCTGCTTGTTGCCGACCAGGATCATCGGCACGTCGGCGATTTCACCGACCATCTCGAAGTCCTTCAGCGGATCGAAGCCCAGGTTTCGGTACAGCGCCGGGGCCGTGGCCATGCCGATATGGTGGATCAGCACGGTGTGGCCGTCGTTCTTGGCCTGGACCACCTTCTTGGCACCGATGGTGCCACCGGCGCCGCCCAGGTTTTCGATCACGATGGTCGCGCCCAGGTGCTTGGACATGATCGCGGTCAGTTCGCGCGAGACCTTGTCGGTCGGGCCGCCCGCCGAGAACGGCACCACGGCCGAAATGGGCTTGCCGCCCGGGAATTCCTGCGCGTACACGCCTGCCGCCACGCCCATCGCGCTGACTGCCAGCGCGGCCGCGATCGTCTTTGCCACTCGTTTCATGCTCTCTTCTCCTGGTTCCTTCAATACCCGTCTTGCAATGCATTGCCGCCGGCTTGGCCCCTGCTCGTGCGGGGGCGCTCTGGCGCGGTCTCACTAGCCGCGCTTGGACCATGACCGGCTGGCGCCGCTGCCCCTGCGGTAAACCGCAAGGGCGGGGGATGATGTTAGCAACTCCAGACAATGCGCAGGTATAGGGGCTAACCCGCCTGCAATCCGCGGCATATGGCGGGAAATCCGGAAACAGGCAGGGATCGGCCGCAAAGGCACGCTTTTGCGACATGTGGCGCTGCTCAACGGAAAAAACCGAGCATTTCCTCAAGTAGCGGTTCGGGGGCTTCTTCCGGGAGGTAGTGCCCGCACGGCAGCGCCTTGCCGCTGACATCGGCGGCTACCTCCTGCCACAGCCCGAGCGGCTCGAAGCAGCGCGCCACCACACCGTGCTCGCCCCACAGCACGCGCAGTGGCAGCGCCAGCCGGCGTCCGGCCTCGCGGTCGGCGCGGTCGTGCTCAAGGTCGATGGTGGCGGCGGCGCGGTAGTCCTCGCACATGGCGTGCACCCGCGCCGGGTCGCGCATGGCCGCCACGTAGGCGGCCATCGCGTCCGGGGCGAACGGGCTCGGGCCGGCGTGGCGCAGGCCGACCAGCTTCTGCAGGTAGAACTCGGGCTCGGCGTTGATCAGCGTCTCGGGGAACGGCGCGGGCTGGATCAGGAAGAACCAGTGCCAGTAGGCCGCGGCAAAGGCCATGCTGGTGCGCTCGTACATGGCCAGCGTGGGCGCGATGTCGAGCAGCATGGCACGGCTCACGGTTTCGGGGTGGTCGGCGCAGAGCCGGTGCGCCACGCGCGCGCCGCGGTCGTGGCCGCACAGCGCAAAGCGCGTGAAACCGAACTTCGCCATCAGCCCGACCTGGTCCTGCGCCATGGCGCGCTTGCTGTAGTGCTCATGCCCGGCGTTGCCCGGCGGCGCCGAACTGCTGCCGTAGCCGCGCAGGTCGGTGGCGATCACGGTGAAGTGGTCGGCCAGCGTTGGCGCCACCCGGTGCCAGATCAGGTGGCTTTGCGGATGGCCGTGCAACAGCAGCAGCGGCGGGCCGGAGCCGCCCTGCACGCCGGCGATCTCGACCTCGCCGATGCGGTGCCGGAAGGGCTCGAAATTAGGGAACAGCAGCGCGCTGGCGTCGTTCAGCATGGCTTGTCTCCGCTCCTGGGTCGCTTGTCGATCATAGGCGCAAACCCCGCCCTCGGCGCCGCCCGTGACTACCGGGGACTACCGGGCGCATCCAGGGACCGTTGCAACTGAATTGCATCAACCGTGGGCCTATGGTTAAATCGGCCCATGACCCGCATTAGCCCGGACGGGCCGGCCCCTGGACCGGCGCCCGCCATCCTTGAAGCCGCCCACGAGCGCCTGCGCCAGCTGGGCGCGCGCGTGACGCAGCCGCGGCTGTGCATCCTGGCCTGCCTGATCGGCAGCGACGAAGCGCTGACCCACCAGGCCGTGATCGACCACCTGCCCGAGCAGGGCGAGACCATCGACCGCGTCACCGTGTACCGCGTGCTGGACTGGCTGGTGGAGCAAGGCGTGGCGCAGAAGCGCGCCGGCAACGACCGCGTGTTCCGCTTCAGCCTGGTGGAGCACGAGGCCGCGCGCGCGCAGGAACACCGCCAGCACAGCCATTTCCACTGCACCCGCTGCGACCGCACTTTCTGCCTGGACGACGCCAGCGCCCCGGCCCAGCCGGCCGCGCCGCGCGTGCCCAGCGGCTTTGCCATCGAACATGTCGAACTGACCGTGAACGGCGTCTGCGCCGAGTGCGGCAAGCGTACGCCCGCCGCCCACTGACCGGCACTCTCATTTCCCGGAGAACAACAAATGTCCAAACTGACCCCGGTCACGATCCTGACCGGCTTCCTCGGCAGCGGCAAGACCACCCTGCTCAAGCGCATCCTGAACGAGCAGCACGGCATGAAGATCGCCGTGATCGAGAACGAGTTCGGCGAGGAAAACATCGACAACGAGATCCTGGTGCAGGACGGCCGCGAACAGATCGTGCAGATGAGCAACGGCTGCATCTGCTGCACCATCCGCGGTGACCTGGTGCAGGCGCTGTCAGAACTGCTGACGCGCCGCGACGCCGGCGAGATCGACTTCGACCGCGTGGTGATCGAGACCACCGGCGTGGCCAACCCGGGCCCGGTGGCGCAGACCTTCTTCATGGACGAGGAAATCGCCTCGCGCTACCTGCTCGACGCGGTGATCACGCTGGTCGATGCCAAGCACGCGCACCTGCAGCTGGACAAGCAGGAAGAGGCGCAGCGCCAGGTGGGCTTTGCCGATGCCATCTTCATCACCAAGTCCGACCTGGTCAGCGAGGGCGACGTGGCCGAGCTGCGCCACCGCCTGCTGCACATGAACCCGCGCGCGCCGATCCGCCCCGCCCATTTCGGCGAGACGCCGATCGACACCATCTTCGACCTGCGCGGCTTCAACCTGAACGAGAAGCTGGAGCTTGACCCAGAATTCCTGCGCGCCGACGAGCATGACCACGATCATGACCACGAGCACGGCGAGCATTGCGGCACCGACTGCGGCCATGACCACCACCATGGCCACGGGCACGACCACCACCATCACCACCACCATACCGACCGCATCGCGTCGTTCGTCTTCCGCAGCGAAAAGCCCTTCCACTACGGCAAGCTGGAGGAATTCCTGTCGGGGATCCTGGCGGTGTACGGGGAGAAACTGCTGCGCTACAAGGGCGTACTATATATGGAGGGCGTGGACCGGAAAGTCGTGTTCCAGGGCGTCCACCAGTTGATGGGCAGCGATATCGGCGCCAAGTGGGAAGACGAGACGCCGGGCACCAAGATGGTATTTATCGGCGTGGACCTGCCGCGGGACGCCATCCTCAAGGGCCTGGAGAACTGCCTGGCCTGAGTGCACGGACCGCCGCATGCGCGGTCCCTACCTTCGGACACCGTTCACGGCCACCCCCGTTCGGGGTACCGGGGAAATACCGAAGTGCTGGCTGGCTTTCCCCCGTATCTCGGAAAAATTTGTTCAAGTACAATAGGCCGGATTTGATACCGGTGGCGCACCTTTTTTCCGCCGCCGGTATGGTCCGCTGAACAGGCGGGCCGCAGGGCGGCGGTCGTCGTCAGCATGAGGCAGGCCGCCGGGCAGGTGCGGTCGCAGTGCTTCGTGCGGAGACCGCCTTTCCGCTAGGGGTACCTCGGCGCGCGCCGTCACTGACTGACGCGAGAGAGAGGTGTCCCATGACAGCCGCAACGAAGACGAAAGAAAGCCGCAGCAAGACAGGTAGTGCAGCGGCAGAGACGCTCAAGGCGCAGCCTGTGAAGGCCGCGCCCGCTCCCCGCGGCAGTACGGCGAACGCCGAAGCGGGCGCAACGAAGGGAGGCCCGCGAAGCAGCAAGACTGCAGCCAGCCAGAGTGAAACGACCGTGGCGCGCAAGCGCACGGACAGCGAATCCGAGCGGACCCAGACGCCGCCGGCCGCCTCAACAAGAGAATCAGCAGCAACCATGAGCAGCAACAAACTTCTGACTGAAGCTGAAATCCTGAAGATGAGCGACAAGGATTACATGAACGAGGCGCAGCTCGCCTTCTTCAAGAATCGCCTTGAGCAGCTGCGTGACGAAATCCTGAAGAACGCTGACCAGACCACGGAACACCTGCGCGAAACCGTCATCGTGCCGGATCCGGCCGACCGCGCCACCATCGAGGAAGAGCATGCGCTGGAACTGCGCACGCGCGACCGCGAGCGCAAGCTTCTGAAGAAGGTCGAGCAGTCGCTGCAGCGCATCGAGTCCGGCGACTACGGCTGGTGCGAGGAAACCGGCGAGCCGATCGGCGTTCCGCGCCTGCTGGCCCGGCCCACCGCGACGCTGTCGCTGGAAGCCCAGCAGCGCCGCGAACTGCGCCAGAAGCTGTTCGGGGACTGAAGCCCGGCAACTGAGCCGGCCTGCCTGGCCGGCGCAGCCGCGACACGACGGCCCGGTTTATCCGGGCCGTTTGCATTGGTGGTCAAGCGCGGGGCACCGCTGCACTTGTCGTGGCCCGGCCACGGCCTACCATGATGAGAATCGTCCCGCTGTCGCCGGCCGGGGCTTTCTGGTAAATTCGCAACTTTGTTGCAACAACCGGGTGCGCGCCTGTTTGCGGCCCCTGCTTGCAGTCCCTGCTTGCGCCGCCGGTTCGCCACCTTTCCGCTCTCCTGCCATGGCTGATCGCCTGCCTGTCACCGTGCTGTCCGGCTTTACCGGCGCCGGCAAGACCACGCTGCTGAACCACCTGCTTGCGCAAGGCGCCGGCGGGCGCGTGGCCGTGCTGGTCTGCGGCGCGCAGGATGGCCAGACGCTGGCGCCGCTACCGCCCGGCTGCGAGGCCACCGTGCTGCCGGATGCCGGCACGCTGATGGCCGAAGCCGCGCGGCTGGCCGCGCAAGGGCGCTTTGATGCGCTGCTGGTCGAGGCCGATGGCCGGGATGACCCGCTCGCCATCGCCGAGGGCTTCCTGTTCGAGGCCGAGCACGGCGCCGGCCCCGATGCCGCGCTGCAGCCCGACACGCTGGTGACAGTGGTCGACGCGGCCACCTTCCTCGCCGACCTCAACGAAGCCGATTTCCTGGCCGACCGCGGCCTGGCGCAGGGCCCGGAAGACGACCGCACCGTCGCGGAAGTGCTGGCCGCGCAGGTCGAGTTCTGCGACGTCATCGTGCTGAACAAGGCCGACCTCGCCAGTGCCGGCGAGCTGGCGCGGCTGCGCGCGGTGCTGCATGCGCTGAACCCGCGCGCCGAGATCGTCGAGGCCAGCTTCGGCAGCGTGCCGCCGCAGCGGGTGTCCGGCACCGGCCGCTTCGACTTCGCCGCCGCCGCGGATGCTCCCGGCTGGCTGGCTGCCCTGCAGGGCACGGCGCCGGAGCCGGACAGCGGCGTGTCGACGCTGGTGTACCGGCGCCGCCGCCCGTTCCATCCACAGCGCTTTGCCGACCTGATCCATACCGAATGGCTGCGCGAACAAGGCAGCGTGCTGCGCTCCAAGGGCCTGTTCTGGCTGGCCAGCCGCATGGACACCGCCGGCGACTGGAACCAGGCCGGCGGCGTATGCCGCCACGGCGGCGCCGGCGCCTGGTGGTCTGCGCTGGACCCGGCCGAGTGGCCGACCGATGACGCCGACCGTGCCGGGATCGAGGCCGACATGCAGGTCGACGGCGCGCCGGCACCGTTTGGCGACCGCCGCCAGGAGCTGGTGCTGATCGGCTTGGACCTGGACGCTGCCGCGCTGGCGGCGCGGCTCGATGCCTGCCTGCTGGACGATGCCGAGATGGCGGCAGGCACGCAGGCGTGGGCGGACTACGCAGATCCGTTCCCGGCGTGGGTCGACGAGCTGGACGAGGACCACGAACACGACCACGGCCACGATCATGACCATGGCGACGATTGCGGCTGCGGCGCGCCGCACCATCCCCATGCGCACTGACTGGTTCACCCGCCTGCGCGCGCACGGCCCGGGCTTGTGGCTCGCGCTGTGGCTGGCGCTATGCCTGCTGCTGGCGCAGCATGCCGGGCTGACCCACCGCATCGTGCACGGCGGGCTGCCGGGGACCAGCGCAGCCGCGTCGGTCACGTCGGTCACGCCGGCCGAGGCCGACGCGACCAACGCCGATACCGATTCCCATCCACTGGCGCAGAAATTCAGCGGCCACTCCTGCGTGCTGTTCGACGGCGCCACGGTGGCCGACACGCTGTGCGGCAAGCTGCCGCTGCCGCGGCTCGCCTTCGGCAAGCCGGTCAAGCCTTCCAACCTCGCCTGGCGCTGGCCCGACCTGCCCGCCGCCCACCCCTTCCATTCGCGCGCGCCACCGGCGTCGGCCATCGCCCTCGCCTGATCCGGGACGCGGCCATCGCCGCGTGCCCGGCTTTCGAATTTTCCTGAGCTGAACGCCTGCCGCCCGCCTGGTGCGGCCGTCCCATATGGGGCGGCTCGCGCCACGCCACGCCATGCAGCCGTGCCCAGCCCGGGGCTGATCGCCACTGCTTCGTTACGCGCGCCATGTCCAAACAGAACTGCACGAAAAACAGCGCCCCTCGCCTGACCCCGCTCGCGGCCATTGCCGCCTCCCTGACCGCCTCGCTCGCTGCCCTGGCAGCGCCCGCGCACGCGCAGACCGCCACGCCTGCGGCCACCGCCGAAACCGCTCCTGCCACCGCCACTGCTACCGGCACGCTGCGCGAAGTCGTCGTCACCGCCAACCCGCTCGGCAGCGAACTGAACGACATGGTCGCGCCGGTCTCGACGCTGGGCGGCGACGCGCTGGCCGTGCGCCAGGCCAGCACGCTGGGCGAGACGCTCGACAAGCTGCCCGGCGTGTCATCGACGTACTTCGGCCCCAATGCCAGCCGCCCGGTGATCCGTGGCCTGGACGGCGACCGCATCAAGGTGCTGCAGAACGGCGGCAGCACCGTCGACGCTTCGACCCTGTCCTATGACCACGCGGTGGCGCTGGATCCGCTGGTGGCCGAGCGCATCGAGGTGGTGCGCGGCCCGGCCGCGCTGATGTACGGCGGCAATGCCATTGGCGGCGTGGTCAACGTGATCGACAACCGCATCCCCAAGGAGCCGATCGAAGGCGTAGGCGGCGCCGTGGATGCCAGCGGCACCATCGGCGGCGACCAGGCCCGCAATGCCAGCGCGCTGATCGAGGCCGGCAACGGCCAGTTCGCGGTCCATGCCGACGCGTTCGCGCGCAAGACCAGCGACCTGCGCATCCCCGGCTACGCCCGCAGCGACCGCCTGCGCGCCGCCGAGCCCCTGCCCGAGGGTGAAAGCGAGGCCTACGGCCGCCTGCCCAACACCAGCGCCGATCAGCAGGGGGGCTCGCTGGGCGGCTCCTACACCTGGGCCGATGGCTTTGTCGGCGCCAACTACAGCGCCTACCGCAATGACTACGGCACGCCCGCCGAGGACGACGTGCGGCTGAAGATGAAGCAGGACCGTTTCGCGCTGGAAGGCGAGGCGCGCAACCTGGCCGGCACCACCGGCGGCTGGATCGAATCGGTCAAGGGCAAGTTCGGGTACACCGACTATGAGCACAAGGAGATCGAGGGCGGCGAGACCGGCACGATCTTCAAGAACCGCGGCTGGGACGCGCGCTTCGAGGCCAGGCACGCGAAGATCGGCAACATGACGGGGGTGATCGGCACGCAGTTCGGGCATACCGACTTCTCGGCGCTGGGCGAAGAAGCGTTCGTGCCGAGCACCAATACCGACAACGCCGCGCTGTTCCTGTTCGAGGAGCTGCCGCTGACCGCGTCGGGCGACCTCAAGCTCAACTTCGGCGGCCGGCTCGACCACAGCAGCATCAAGGCCAGCGCCAACGGCAACGACCGCTTTGCCGACGCCAACCGCAGCTTCAACGCCACCAGCGCCTCGGCCGGCCTGCTGTACAAGGTCAACCCGGCGTGGTCGCTGACCAGCAACCTGTCCTACACGGAACGCGCGCCGACCTTCTACGAGCTGTACGCCAACGGCCCGCACGTGGCCACCGGCTCGTGGGAGCTGGGCGACCCCAACGCCAACAAGGAGCGCGCCACCTCGATCGACCTGGGCGTGCGCTTCAAGTCGGGGGCGCACAGCGCGGGCGTGTCGGGCTACTACAGCCGCTTTGCCAATTACCTGGCGCTGTCGGCCACGGGCCGCGCGCGCGACGAGGCCGGCGACGTGGTCGCCCCGGGCAGCCCGGATTCGCTGCCGGAGTTCCAGTACCTGGGGGTGCCGGCCACGCTGTACGGCTTCGAGGCCGAGGGCAAGACACGACTGCTGCAGAAGATGCTGACCACCAGCGACACGCTGGATTTCGAGGCGCGCGCCGACTACGTGCGTGGCGAGAACCGCGACACCGGCGAGCCGCTGCCGCGGCTGGCACCGCTGCGCCTGGGCGGTGCGCTGGTGTATGGCGCGGGGCCGTGGGGCGCGCGCGTGGATGTCACGTACGCGGCCAAGCAGACGCGCGTGCCGAGCAACGACACACCGACCGATGCATATACGCTGCTAAGCCTGGCGTTGACCTACAAGTTCAAGGTGGCCGGGACGCAGACGCTGGTGTACCTGCGCGGGGATAACCTTACCAACCAGGATGCGCGCAATGCGACGTCGATCCTGCGGGATATCGCACCGCTGGCTGGCAGGAGTGTGAAGGTGGGGTTCAGGACGTCGTTTTGAGGCCGCGTGGCGGCTTAGCGGCTGGCGCGACTTCGTTGAGACGCCGGTCCTATCCCCCGGCCCCTCTCCCGCAAGCGGGAGAGGGGCCGGGGAGAGGGCTGGCGCTTCCCATCGCGCAAGCCCTGCAACCACCTCAATCCCGATTCACCACCCACTCCCCCTCCACCGCCAACGCGCCCGCTCCCACCAGCGCCCGCACCGTCTGCGCGGAAATCCCGGCCATCTCCTGCCCCGGCATGAACCGGTCGCGAATCCGCACCATCAACGGCGCCTCCGCCATCCACCGCGCCAGCTCCGCCTGCGCCATCCGCTGCTGCTCCAGCAGCTTGAACTTCACCAGCACCTTGACCGCGTGGCTGGCATTGCGCGCGGGATCGGCGCTGAGGTGACGCAGCCGCGCGGTCGCGCGCTCGACCGCGGCATCGACGTCGGTAAACATGGGCCCGTGACCGGGAATCACCAGCCGCGCATCGAGCTCCGCGATGCGCGCCAGCACGGCCGCCTGCTCGGTGAAGCCGCTCTCGCCATCCAGCTCGGGAAAGATCACGCCGAAGCCGTTCTCCCACAACGCATCGCCGGAAATCAGGATGCGCGGCCCCGGTGCGAACAGCATCACCGCATGCGGGTCATGGCCTGGCGCGGCCACCACCTGCCAGTCGATGCCGCCCAGCGTCACCGCATCGCCATCGTGCAGCACGCTGTCGAAGCCGAAGCGGTCGCACTGCTGTCCGGTGGCACGGTAGGTGAGCGCCTCGGTATCCCACGCGGCCACGGCCGCGGCTTCGGCTGCGGGAATCGCGGTACGCGGCTGCCAGCGTGCCTGCAGCGCGGCATTGCCGCCGCAATGGTCCGAATGCAGGTGGGTGTTGAGGATGCGCACCAGCGGCCGTCCCTGCAGCGCGGAAGCGACCAGCGCCACCGTCTGGGGCGCATGCGTGACGTAGCCGGTGTCGACCAGCGCGGTCTCGTCGCCATCGACGAACAGGATGTTGTTGGCCGACAGCCAGCCGCGCTCGAACACGCGCATGGTGTCGGGCAATGCGGGCAACGCGGGCATCGATGCTTCGCTCAAGGGGGTGTCTCCTCGCCCGCCAGCCAGGCGGCGCGCCGGGGCAGTTGCGCCCAGATGCGGCGCTTGTCTTCGTCGCTGGCCGATGACCAGCCGGCGATCTCTTCGATGGTGCGCAGGCAGCCCTCGCAGTAGCCGCTGGCGGCGTCCATGCGGCAGACGTTGCGGCACGGCGAGGGCACCGGCGATTCCAGCCGGGCGGCCTGCGCGGCAAGCTCCGCGGCCAATGCCGCAAGCGTGGCTGCCGCGCGCGCTTCAGGCATGTTTGTGCTGCCGCGCCGCCTTGGCCGCCACCTTCTCGTTGAAGCGGCCCGCGTCGATCATGTGGCGCTCGTGCACGCCCTCGGAAATCTTGTCCTCGCCATCCCAGGCGCTCAGTTCGAAGCGCAGGCGGCGGCCGTCCACCTCGACCAGCTGGCCCTTGACCGTCACCGTCATGCCCGGCGGCGTCGGCGCCAGGTGCGAGAAGCTGACCAGCGTGCCGAGCGACTGCTCGCGCGGCCAGTCCAGGTGCTTGCGCAGCATCTGCAGGCAGGCGCATTCCATGATGCCGACCAGGTAGCCGGTGGCCAGCACGTCGGGCATCTCCGGGCAGCAGGGAATATCGTCGTACAGGCGCGGCACGGTGGCCTTGGGCGGCACCGTGTATTGCCAGCTGAAGGTCAGCCCCGGACGTAGCTCGGGGCTCATGCCGGCGCTCCGGCGGCCACGTCGGCAACCTCCGCGCCGGTCATCTGCTGCAGCTGCTGCGGCGTCAGGTTGAACACCGCATGCGGATGGCCGGCGGCGGCCCACAGGCTGTCGTAGCGGAACAGGTCCTGGTCGAGCAGCATCACCGGCGCGACCGCATGGCCGATCGGGCAGACGCCGCCGATGGCATAGCCGGTCTTCTCGCGCACGAAGCGCGCATCGGCCTTGCCCAGCGCACCAACGCGGGCGGCCACCTTGGCCTCGTCGACGCGGTTGCTGCCGCTGGCGATCACGAGCACCGGCGCATCGTCCTCGACGCGGCGGAAGATGATCGACTTGGCGATCTCCGCCACGCTGCAGCCCAGCCCCGCCGCGGCTTCGGCGGAGGTCTTGCCGGTGGCGGGCAGCATCACCACCGGGCGGTCGTGGCCGAGTCCGGCCAGCAGGTCCGCCACGCGCTGCGCGGATTCGGGCAGCGCTTCGTTACTTGCCGTCATGGGTTCTCCTTGTTTCTGGACTCAGGCGCAGGCCGGCGCCGCATCGCTGGCGGCGGCCCACTTGGTCAGCAGCGCCCGGCCCACGCGCGAGCTGTTGGCGCGGCCGATCGCCTGCGAGATGTAGTCGCCGGTGCGCACCACCGCTTCCAGGTCGATGCCGGTATGGATGCCCATGCCGTGCAGCATGTACAGCACGTCTTCGGTGGCCACGTTGCCGGTCGCGCCCTTGGCATACGGGCAGCCGCCCAGCCCGGCGACCGAGGCGTGGAAGATCGCGATGCCCACTTCCAGGCTGGCCAGGATATTGGACAGCGCCTGGCCGTAGGTATCGTGGAAATGCCCCGAGAGCCGGTCCAGCGCGAACTCCGCGGCGGCGGCGCGCATCACTTCCTGCACGCGCACCGGCGTGCCCACGCCGATGGTGTCGGCGATATCGATCTCGTCGCAGCCCAGCTCGCGCATGCGGCGCACCACGTCGACCACGGCGCTGACCGGGACCTCGCCCTGGTACGGGCAGCCCAGCGCGCACGAGATGCTGCCGCGCAGGCGCACGCCCTTCTCTTTTGCCGCGGCGGCGACCGGTTCGAAGCGCCGGATCGACTCGGCGATCGAGCAGTTGATGTTCTTCTGCGAGAACGCCTCGCTGGCGGCGCCGAAGATCACCACCTCGTCGGCGCCGGCGGCAATGGCGCCCTCGAAGCCCTTCATGTTCGGCGTCAGCACCGAGTACAGCGTGCCGGGCCGGCGCTGGATGCGGGCCATCACATCCGCGCCATCGGCCATCTGCGGCACCCACTTGGGCGAGACGAACGAGGCGGCCTCGATATTGACGAAGCCGGCGTCGGTCAGCTGGTTGACCAGCGCGACCTTGACGTCGGTCGGCACCATGGCCTTTTCATTCTGCAGGCCGTCGCGCGGGCCGACTTCGACGATCTTCACGTAGTTCGGGATGGTCATGGCCGTCTCCTGTCTGTTCTTCGCTGTCTGTTCTTCGTTGTGGGGTGCCGCGGCGCTCAGTACCCGCGCTGCAGGTCGACCACGCCGGCAATCGGCTGGCCCGCGCGCAGCGCGCGGATCTTGCCGGCGATCTGGGCGATGCTGTCCTCGCGCAGGGTCAGCGCCGAAATATGGGGCGTCACCGTGATGCGCGGCTCCTGCCAGAACGGATGATCCGCCGGCAGCGGCTCGGTGCGGAACACGTCGAGCGTGGCGCCCGCAACCTGGCCCGACTGCACTGCGGCCAGCAGGTCTTCCTCGACCAGGTGCTGGCCACGCGCCACGTTGATCACATAGGCGCCCTGCGCCAGCCGCGCGAACAGGCCGGTGTTCAGGATGCTCTCGGTTTGCGGGGTCAGCGGCAGCACATTGACCAGCACGCGCAGGCCGTCCAGGAACGGCGCCTGGCCCGCATCGCCATAGAAGCCGCTGACGCCTTCGATCGCGCGCGCGGTGCGGCTCCAGCCGCGCACCGGGAAGCCGAAGCTGGCCAGCGTGCGGGCGATATGGGTGCCGAGCGTGCCCACGCCCATCACGCCGATGGTGAAGTCGGCGCGGCGATGCGGCTTGAGGAATTTCCAGTTGCCGGCGCGTTCCTGCGCCTCGTAGGCGTCGAGCTTGCGGAAATAGCGCAGCACGGCGGCGGTGACGTACTCGGCCATCTGCGCGGCCATGCCGGCATCGTCCAGCCGCACGATCGGCACGCCTGCGGGCAGCGCATCGGGTGCCTCGTCGCGCAGCCGCAGGATGCCGTCGACGCCGGCGCCGAGGTTGAAGACCGCCTTCAGGTCGGTGCGGCCGCGCAGCATTTCCACCGGCGGGCGCCAGACCACGGCGTAGTCGGCTGGCTCGCCGCGGCTGCCCTCCCAGGTCACGCATTCGGCTTCGGGCAGGGCTTCGGCAAAGCCTTCGACCCACGGCTCATAGCGGCCGTCGGGGACGTACAACTGCAACTTCATCTTGTCTCCAGGGGATATTGCGGGGCGCGCATCGACTGTCATTCCCGCGCAGGCGGGAACGACGGGTGAGCAGATACCCAGAAGGCTATTTTGGCAGAGGAATGCGATCCGGGTCAGGCTTCGGGCCGGACCCGGACCGTACGCGCCCCTTACTTGCCCTCGAACGCCAGCAGCTGCGCCCCTTCGGCCACCTGCTCGCCGACACCATAGAGCACTTCGCTGACCACGCCGTCGGCCGGCGCGCTGATGGTGTGCTCCATCTTCATTGCTTCCATCACCAGCAGCGGCGTGCCGCGCGTGACCGTGCTGCCGGCCTCGACCATCACCGCGATGACCTTGCCCGGCATCGGCGCGGTCAGCTTGCCGCCCTCGCCTTCGGCCTCGCCGGCGTGGGCCAGCGGGTCGAGCCACGCCAGCGCGACATGCCGCCCGCCATAGAACACATGGAAGGTCTCGCGGTCGCAGTGCACCTGCCCATGCGCACGGCGGGTGCCGAGGTTGACGCGCAGGTCGTCGGCCTGGCAGGTGCTGGCGAAGGGCGCGGCCTGGTCGGCATAGATCAGCGTGCTGCCGCGCGCATTGGTGTTCAGCGTCACGTCGAGCACATGGTCGCCGTAGCCGAAGCGCAGCTGGCGCGAAACGCCGCCATTGAGCCGCCATGCCCCGCCGTGGGTCCACGGCGAGTGCGGATCGGCGGCATCGATGCGCAGTTCGCGCGCCTCGCGGTCCAGCAGCGCGGCGACCGCCAGCGCGATGATCTCCATGCCGACCGGGGCCGGCGGCGGGAACAGGGTCTTCTCGTTGCGATCGATCAGCCCCGTGTCCAGATCAGCAGTGCGGAACGCTTCGGACTTGACCAGCCGCTGCAGGAAGGCCACGTTGGTCGACAGTCCGACCACGTGATACGCCGCCAGCGCCTGCCGCATCCGCGCCAGCGCCTCGTCCCGGTCCTTGCCCCAGACGATCAGCTTGGCGATCATCGGGTCGTAGTACGGGCTGATGGTGTCGCCCTCGCGCACGCCGGCATCGATGCGGATGCCGGCCGGGCCATGGGCGTCCTCGCCGCGCATGAACTGCACCGCAGGCGGCGTGCGCAGGAAGCGCAGCGTGCCGGTGGACGGCAGGAACTGCTTGTCGGGGTTCTCGGCGTAGATGCGCGCCTCCAGCGCGTGGCCGTCGATGCGCAGTTGCTGCTGCGTCAGCGGCAGCGGCTCGCCGGCGGCGACGCGCAGTTGCCATTCGACCAGGTCCTGCCCGGTGATCATCTCGGTGACCGGATGCTCGACCTGCAGGCGCGTGTTCATCTCCATGAAGTAGAAGGAGCCGTCCTGGTTGGCGATGAACTCTACCGTGCCGGCGCCGACATAGCCCACCGCCTTGGCGGCGGCCACGGCGGCCTCGCCCATAGCGCGGCGGCGCTCCTCGGTCATGCCCGGCGCGGGCGCCTCTTCCAGCACCTTCTGGTGCCGGCGCTGCACCGAACAGTCGCGCTCGAACAGGTAGACGCAGTTGCCGTGGGTGTCGGCAAATACCTGGATCTCGATATGGCGCGGGCGCGTCAGGTACTTCTCCACCAGCACCTTGTCGTCGCCGAAGCTGGCGCTGGCCTCGCGCTTGACCGACGCCAGCGCGGCCTCGAAGCCCTCACCCGCCTCGACCACGCGCATGCCCTTGCCGCCGCCGCCCGCGCTGGCCTTGAGCAGTCAGCCGGTGCAGCCGCGCCATGCCCACCGCCCGGCGCGCGGGCCGCACCACGCCGCGGCGGGTGCGCCGCAGCGGCTGGCGCGCCAGCCAGGCGGCGCCGTGCGCGGTCGGGCCGCTGCCCACCTGGGCAATGGTGCCGAGCTGGCGCACGCAGGCGCGCACCGCGCGGCACAGCGCGCGGTGGCCGCCAAAGAGGCGCAGGCTGGCGGTGACGTCGAGCATCACGGTGGCCGCTTCCGGCTCCTCGTCGAAGGTCACGGCCGGCGTGAAGCGCAGCAGCGCCAGCGCCACCGTTTCCATTAGCGCCTCTTCCGCGACCGGGTCGCGCTCCAGCTGCACGATGTCCGCCGACAGCGCCTGCACGCCGCCGCGGCGCATGCCGTAGCGCACGCCCAGCTGCATCGCGGGACCGTTGGCCAGCACCACCTGCTCCTGCGCCATCACTGCTACCGGCAGCGCATGGTGCAGCGTGCCGGTGACGGAGGATGGGCTGGAGGCAGCCGGCTCAGGCCAGTTGGGCTGCAGTGCGTCCAGGGGCAGGCGCGGCAGGTGCACCGCGATCCAGTACGGCATCGGTAGAAGACTGAGAAGACGAAGACACAACGGAAGGCGCGGCGGCCGGGGCGCCGGCGGGCACGGGCCAGGCGGCCGTGCGCGTGGCTGCCTCCATCCCGCCCAGGCGCAGCAGCAACGGCGTATCGCGCACCGGCCCGCGTCGCTTGTGGAAGGTGATCGACAGCACATTGCCAGGCTGCGGCGCCAGCAGCAGGCGCAGCACCGCCGGCGACGACTCGCGCAGCGCCGCGGCCGGGCGCAGCGCCCACACCACCGCGTCGCCGGCCTGGGCCAGCACCTGCAGCCGGCGCAGCGCCTCGGGCCGGGCCGCGGGCAGCCACACCAGCACGCCGCCGAAGGCCTGGCTGCGCAGCACCTGCTCGGCCGCCCACAGCATGTCGGCCTGCTGCGCAGCCTTGGCCGCGCCGGCTGGCGGGCGCAGCCAGTACAGCTGGCGCGCCGGCAGGCCGGCCGCGGCCAGGCCCATGGCATTGGGCAAGCAAGGCGGCGCCACCAGCGCGATGCGGCGCCCTGCCCCGGCCAGCACGCGCAGCGCCGGCAGCAGCAGGCGCAGTTCGCCCGCGCCCCCCTGCGTGGTCAGCAGTTCGGTCAGTCCGCCCGCCGGCCAGCCGCCGCCCGGCAGTTCGGCCGAGAGCGCGTCATACCCGGTCGGGCACACCGCGGCGCTGCCGGCACGGCCAAGCTGGCCGGCGCGCCACAGGCCGGGATAGCGCTGCTCGAGCGCCAAAAGCGCCTGCTGCCGGGTAGCGTGGGCTGCCGGGGCTGCCGGGGCTGCGGACCTGGCCGGCGTCGGCGCAGGGAAAAGAACGCCCTCCGCCGCCATGGGCGGGGCTGCGTACGATTGCGCAGGCATGTGAAGTCGGTGTCGCTCGCGGGAAGCGAGGAAATAGGATATTTACGATAACTGTATATTTATACAGTATCGAGGCAAGCGCAAGGGGTAGACGCGCGAAGGATGCCAGGGTGGTGCGCGGAGCACCGGAGGAACGGATCGGGCGGACGGGCTCCGCCTCCGAAGAAGAGAAAGGGGCGCGAACGCCCCGTGGGCCTACTTCAGGTATTTCATCGTGGCAACGCCGGTCGCCACCAGCAACTCCTGGTCAAGCCAGACCTCGGCACGCGAAAAGAAAATCGAGCGCCCGCGCCGATCGACGGTGCCCTTGGCCGTCAACACACTGCCCGTGCCGTTGCTCAGGAAGTTGGAAGTCAGCGACAGCGTCACCGCATGCCGCGCCGCCTCGCCCGGCGCCGAGAACAGGCCGGCATAGCCGGTGGCGGCGTCCAGCAGCGTGCAGATCGTGCCGCCATGGACCACGCGGCTGCGGTTCAGCATGCTGGACGTGACCGGCAGTTCAAGCTCCACGTAATCGGGGCGCCACTGCGTGATGCGGACACCGATGCTTTCGAGGGCGGGATTGTCGAGAGAGAAACCGCCGCCGGCGCCACCCTCCATCACGATTTCCGTTGCTTGGATTTTCATTTCACTGCTCACCACGGCTAAATTTGTCCAGGCGGTATTTCCTCGCGATTCGCGGCCCCAAACAATTCCGATTTGGCGAACAGCCACTTTGGCGTGCACGAAGCGCGCGGGCCAGTGCCGGCCCGCGCGCGCACTTCCGTCAGGGCTTCTTCGGCCGCACCGCGTCGGCGGTGCCCTGGATAAATGCCTGGATCTTGACCACGTCCTCCGCCGTCAGCTTGCCGGTGAAATCCGGCATGCCCTTCTGCACGAACGGCCCGTTGAACAGGATCTTGTCCAGGTGCTCGATCATCGGCGCGCCGACATAGGCCAGGTTGGGAATATTGCCGCCCTTGTCGACACCCGGCACGCCATGGCAGAAGACGCAGTTGTTGACGTAGAGCTTCTGCCCGTTGGCGACCTTGGCCGGGTCGTATTTCACCCCGCTCAGCAGCGGCGCCATCGCGTAGGGCGCCGACTCGGGCATCGGCTTCTTGCCGTTGAGCACAAAGGTGTAGACCCGTCCCGGCGCCTGCCTGTCGCTGCCGCGCTGGCTCAGGCCATACACGCCGCCCCAGCCCACCGCCACCGACACATACTGCTTGCCGTCGAGCAGGTAGGTCACCGGCGCCGCCACCACGCCGGAGCCGGTCGGCGCCTGCCACAGCTTCTCGCCGGTGCCGGCGTGATACGCCACCAGCCGCCCGTCCGCCGTGCCCTGGAACACCAGGTTGCCGGCGGTCGCGAGCGTGCCGCCGTTCCACGGGCCGGCATGGTCCTGGTGCCATACCGCCTTCTGCGCCAGCGGGTCCCACGCGATCAGCCGCCCCATCGGCTTGCTCCTGGGGGGCTCGGCATTGACCAGCATGCCCAGGTTCCAGCCCACGCCGCGATGCGCCTCGGGAGAGTCCTTCTGGTTGTGGGCCCACTCCTTGTTGTCGGCCAGCGTCAGCGGCACGTGCTGCGCCGGGATAAAGGCCAGCCCCAGCTTCGGGTGGAACGACATCGAATGCCAGTTGTGCGCGCCGAACGGCCCCGGCACGATATCCGCCGGCTTGCCCGAAGTGTCCGACTGCGGCGTCTCGATCGGCCGGCCGTCCTTGTCATAGCCCGAGGCCCAGTTGACGTCGACGAAGTTCTTGGCCGAGATGAACTTGCCATTGGTCCGGTCGATCACGAAGAAGAAGCCGTTCTTGGGCGCGTGCAGGATCACCTTGCGCGGCTGGCCGTCGATCTTCAGGTCGGCCAGGATGATGTCCTGCGTCGAGGTGTAGTCCCAGTTGTCGCCCGGGGTTTCCTGGTAGTGCCAGACGTATTCGCCAGTGTCCGGGTTCAGCGCCACCACGGAGGCCGCGTAGAGGTTGTCGCCGCCCTTCGGGCTGCGCAGCTTGCGGCTCCACGGGCCGGCGTTGCCGGTGCCGATGTACATCAGGTTCAGGCCGGGGTCGAACGCCATGGTGTTCCAGACCGTGCCGCCGCCACCGTTGACCCAGTACTTGCCGCTGGGGTCCCAGGTGGCCGCGGCCTTTGCCATGGCTTCGTTCTCGAAGGGCCTGGCGGGGTCGCCCGGAACCGTGTACCAGCGCCATTGCTGCTTGCCGGTCTCGGCATCGTAGGCGGTGATGTAGCCGCGCACGCCGTACTCTGCGCCGCCGTTGCCGATGATCACCTTGCCCTTGTAGACGCGCGGCGCGCCGGTGATCGTATAGGACTTGCTGCGATCGACGATGGTGTCCTGCTCCCACACCTTCTTGCCGGTGGCGGCATCGATCGCCACCAGCCGGCCGTCGAACGCGCCGACGAAGACCTTGCCCTGGTACAGCGCCACGCCGCGATTGACCACGTCGCAGCAGCCCTTGTAGGCCTGGTCGCGCGGTACCTGCGGGTCGTAGGTCCACAGGCGCTTGCCGGTGCGCGCGTCGATGGCATGCACCACGCTCCACGGTGCGGAGACGTACATCACGCCATCGACCACCAGCGGCGTCGCCTCCACGCCGCGCGTCGATTCCAGGTCGTAGGACCAGGCCAGCCCCAGGTCCTTGACGTTGCCCGCGTTGACCTGCTCGAGCTTGCTGAAGCGGGTCTCGGCGTAATCCAGGCCGTAGCTGGGCCAGTTCGGCGTGCCGGCCTCGTTGGCGCGGATCGCGGCGCCGTCCACGCGCGCGGCGGCGTTCGCCGGCTTGTGCGCCTTTTTTGCCGGGCGGGGAGCGGCGTTGCCTTCGGCGCCGAATGCCATCGGCGCCGGCAGCGCCACGCTGGCCGCGGCCACCATGCTCACCAGCAGGCGTTGCTTGTTGCTATGCATCTTGGTCTCCTCTGTCTTCTTAATTGATTTGGCGTGTCAGAACACCGACCTCCATGAAGCGCCCATAGCGAACAATGCCTACGTCCGAATCCAGGTTGCCGCCGGCGACGCCGTTGCCACCCGCATAGACGCGGTCGCGCTGCGCGACTTCCGGTTTTCTTCTTGCCTGTGTCGCCCGCCGCGCAGCGGGCGTGGCCGCGTCAGCAGGCCTGCGCGCGCGCGATATTGATCACGCTCAGTTGCGCATACTCGGCCAGCCCTTCCGGCCCGAATTCCACGCCGACGCCGGACTCCTTGGCGCCCACCAGCGGGATGTGCGGGCCGAAATGCAGGTGGTGGTTGACCCATGCCGTACCCACGTCGAGACGCCACGCCACCCCATAGGCGCGCTCTTCGTCGCTGGACCACACCGAGCCACCCAGCCCATACGGCGTACCGTTGGCGCGCGCCACGGCTTCGTCGATGCTGTCGAACTTCAGCACCGGCAGGATCGGCGCGAACTGCTCCTCGGTCACCAGCTCGCTCTGGTCGGTCAGGTCGCGCACGATGGTCGGGGCGACGAAGTAGCCATCGCCCTTGAGCAAGGCGCCACCCGCCAGGATCTTGCCGTCGCGGCGCGCGCTGGCCAGGAAGCGGCCGGCCTTGTCGTACTGCATGGCGTTCTGCAGCGGGCCCATCGTGACGCCGGCTTCCGCGCCATTGCCTACCACCGTGCGCCCGGCCAGGTCGGCCAGCGCGTCGCACAGCGCGTCATGGACCGAGGCATGCACGTACAGCCGCTTCAGCGCCAGGCATACCTGCCCGCAGTTGTAGAAAGCGCTGCCGAAGATCTTCGGCGCGATTTCCGCCACGTCGGCATCGTCGAGCACGATGGCCGCGTCGTTGCCGCCCAGTTCCAGCGTGATGCGCTTCAGCCCCGGGCCGGCGCTTGCCATCACCTTCTTGCCGGTCGCGGTCGAGCCCGTGAACGAGACCTTGGCCACGTCGGGGTGCGAGGTCAGGTAGCTGCCCAGGTCATTGGCATCGGTGATGATGTTGACCACGCCCGGCGGCAGCAGGTCGGACAGGATCGCCCCGAGCTGCAGCGTTGCCACCGGCGTGGTCGGCGCGGGCTTGAGCACCACGGTATTGCCCATCAGCAGCGCCGGCGCGAGCTTGTAGGCAGCGATCAGCACCGGGAAATTCCATGCCGCGATGGCGGCCACCACACCCAGCGGCTTGTGGTGCAGCTCGATGCGGTGGGTGGCGTCGTCCTGCACCAGCGATACCGGCAGCTCCAGCCCGGCGATATGGCGCACGAAGGCTTCGGCGAACTGCAGTTCCTGACGCGCCTCGGCCAGCGGCTTGCCCTGCTCCAGCACCAGCGTGGCGGCCAGGTCCTCCGCGTTGCCGTGCAGCGCATCGGCGAAGCGCAGCAGCAGCGCGCGCCGCTGCGGCAGTTCCAGCGCGGCCCAGCCCGGCTGCGCGGCCTTGGCGGCGGCGACCGCCGCAGCAGCCTCGCGCTCGGTGGCGCGCGACACCGTGGTGAACACCTTGCCGGTGGCGGGGTTGACCACGTCGAGCGTGGCGCTGCCCTGCACGATTTTTCCGTTGATCAGCAGTCCTGCATTGCCGTGCATCGCTTGTCTCCTCATGTTGTTCCCTGGTTGGAATGCGATGCCCTGCAACGCAAGCGGCGTGCCTGCCGCACAAATCGCGCACCTGCGCTTGTCTTGCGCCAGTTGCGCATGGCAGCGTGGTTGCGACGCTGCCCCTGTGTGTCGCAATCTGATCCAATGTCTCGATACAGGCAAGACACGCCATCAAGGAAAAACCCCCGCCGCCACGGCGTGGCGGGCGGGGGTCATGAGGGATCGGCGGACCGGTCTAGCGGATCTTGGCGCGCGCCATCTTGCGGTACAGCGTTGCGCGCGAGATGCCGAGCGCGCGCGCGGCTTCGGAGCGGTTGCCGCTGAGCTCGTCGAGGGTGCGCTGGATCAGCGCGTCCTGCGCCTGCGCCAGCAGCATCGGCTGGCCCGCCGCGGGCAGGATGTCAGTCACTGCCACGCGCGTTGCCCCATCCAGCCAGCTTTCGTCCAGGTGCTCGCGCCGGATTTCCTCGCTGAGGCCAGACAGCGCCACCGCAGTGCGCAGCACCTGGTGCAGCTCGCGCACATTGCCGGGCCAGGCATGCGACATCAGCAGCGCCATCACATCGGCATCGAGCGCCTTGCGCCGGCCGCGCGCCAGCGTCTGCAGCATCGCCGCGATCAGCTCGGGCAGGTCGGTGCGGTCGCGCAGCGCCGGAACGCGGATCGCCATGCCGTTGATGCGGAAATACAGGTCTTCACGGAAGGCGCCCTGCCGCACCAGTTCCGGCAGGCTGCGGTGCGTGGCGCAGATTACCGACAGGTCGACCGGGATCGGCTTGGCCGCGCCGACGCGCGTGACGCAGCGCTCCTGCAGCACGCTCAGCAGCCGGGTCTGCAGTGCCAGCGGCATGTCGCCGATCTCGTCGAGGAACAGCGTGCCATGGTTGGCCTGCTCGATCTTGCCCGCGCTGCCGCCGCGGCGGCTGCCGGTAAAGGCGCCGTCGGCATAGCCGAACAGCTCGGCTTCGGCCAGCCCTTCGGGAATAGCCGAGCAGTTGATCGAGACAAAATTGCCGTCCGGCCGGCTGGCCTCATGCAGCGCGCGCGCCAGCATGGTCTTGCCGGTGCCGGTCTCGCCCAGCAGGATCACCGGCACCTGCGCGCCGACCGCCATGCTGGCCTTGTCGAAGGCGCGCGCCAGCGTGGCATCGGCAATGAGGTGGCCGGCCAGCGGACCGGCGTCCTCGGCGCGTGGCGTGGCGCCACGGGAACGCGCACGTTGGGTTTCGCTCGCCGAGACATGCAGGCGCGCGCCGGCGACCGTGCGCACGACGCTTTGCACCGCGCCTCCGGGGCCATGCATGCCTTCGGCAAAGACGCTGCCGAGATCGATCGCGCCGATCTCGGCGCTGCCGAGCCGCAGCATGTCGCGGGCGGTATGGTTTGCCGCCACGATCACGCCGTCGGCGGACACCGCCACGATGCCTTCCGCCGGCGTATGCAGCATGCGGCGGTCGTGGTGCAGGCGCACGATGCAGCAACCGGGCAGCCGCTCAAAGGTGCGATTGCCGATCGACGTGGCCGCCGCGCGCACATGGTTGATCGCGTAGGCCGGCAAGTCGACGCCGAAGCCGGTGATATCGAGCACGCCGATCAGGCGGTCATGGCAGTCATAGATCGGCGCGGCCGCGCAGACCACGTCGACCAGTTCGTGCAGGAAATGCTCGCCGCGACGGATTTCGACGGCACTGCCGCCCTCCGCCAGCAGGCACCCTGGCGCATTGGTGCCGATGCCGGTCTCGCAAATGCGCCGGCCATGCTGCAGTGGCGACGGCCCGCCAGGCCCAGCGCCAAGGCGCCCGTGGGAGGACACGATCACGCCCGCGGCATTGGTGCACAGCACGATCCATTGCTGCGACGGAAAGGCGCCGGCCAGCACCTCCATGTCGGCGCCGGCCAGTTCGATCAGCGTGCGGTTCTCTTCTTCGCTGCGGCGGACTTCGCTGTGCGTGATCACATCCGAAAACAGCATGCGCTGCTCGGGACGCACGCCCGCGCGCGCGGCTCGCTGCCATGAGCGCACGATCAGGTCGGACACGACGCCGGCGGGCACATCCTTGCCATCGAGGAAGTCCCGCCGCGCGACGTTGGCATCGCAAAGCAGGCTTGTCGGTGCGGGGGGCATTGCCTTGTCTCCAGTGGTCGGCGTCGCGCGGTGCCGCGAGGAAGCGGTCTGCGGCGATGCCGGTGGCCAGCCTGGCCGTCGTTGCGGCCGGGTCATCTATGCGCGCCGCGCGGTGCTGCAGTGGTGGCGGCGGCGCGAACTGGAGAGGTACTTTAAGAGAGCCCCCGGGCGAATTCAAGCGTTGTGAGGCAGGTTTGCGGCGGGTGTCTCAGGATGAGGCGGGAGGTGTCTCAATATGAGACAAGCGTTCCGCCTCAAGAGCGCTTGCGTTACTGCAGCACCGGCTTGCCGATGGCCCTGGAGATCATTCCGGCAGCGGCAATGACCTTGTCCAGATCTACCCCGGTCTCCATCCCCAGGCTCGACAGGCGCTGCAGCAAAGCCTCGGTCGCCACATTACCGGTCGCGCCCTTCGCATACGGGCACCCGCCAAGCCCGGCGACAGAAGCATGGAAAATGCGGATGCCCACCTCCAGGCTCGCCTCGACATTGGCCAGCGCATGCCCATACGTATCGTGGAAATGCCCGGATAGCTGCGCCAGCGGGAATTCCGTGGCCGCGGCCAGCATCACGGCCTTCACCTTGTCTGGCGTGCCCACACCGATGGTGTCGGCGATATCGATCTCGTCGCAGCCCAGCTCTCGCATGCGCCGGACCACGTCGACCACGGCATCGACCGGCACCTCGCCCTGGTAAGGACAACCCAGTGCGCACGACACGCTGGCGCGAAGCCGCACGCCCTTCGCCTTGGCGGCCGCGGCCACGGGCTCGAAGCGCGCCATCGACTCGGCGATCGAGCAGTTGATGTTCTTCTGCGAGAACGCCTCGCTGGCCGCGCCGAAGATCACGACCTCGTCGGCGCCTGCTGCAAGCGCGCCTTCCAGGCCCTTCATGTTCGGCGTCAGCGCGGAGTAGATGGTGCCGGGGCGCCGCCTGATCGCGGCCATGACCTGCGCTCCGTCAGCCATCTGCGGCACCCACTTCGGCGAGACGAACGATGCCACTTCGATATTGGGAAAGCCCGCGTCGGTGAGCTGGTCGATCAACGCCACCTTGGTCTCGGTGGGGATCAGATTCTTCTCGTTCTGCAGGCCGTCGCGCGGGCCGACTTCAACGACCTTGACCTTGTCCGCATGCATCTGCCGGATCTCCGTAAAAGTATCAGGTACCGAACGCCAGCAACTGGGCGCCTTCGGTGACCTGCTCGCCAACACCGTAGAGCACTTCGCTGACCACGCCGTCGGCCGGCGCGCTGATGGTGTGTTCCATCTTCATTGCTTCCATCACCAGCAGCGGCGTGCCGCGCGTGACCGTGCTGCCCGCCTCGACCATCACGGCGATGACCTTGCCCGGCATCGGCGCGGTCAGCTTGCCGCCCTCGCCTTCGGCCTCGCCGGCGTGGGACAGCGGATCGATCCAGCCCAGCAGCACCTGGCGGCCCGCGGAGAACACGTGGAAGTCGTCCGCCTCAGCATGAACATGTCCATGCACGCGGCGCGTGCCGAGGTCGATTCGGATATCGTCGGCCTTGCATACCGCGGAGAACGGCACGGACTGTCCGGCGAAGGCCAGCGTGCTGCCGCGCGCATTGACCTGCAGCGTCACGTCGAGCACCTGGTCGCCATAGCCGAAGCGCAGTTGCCGCGACGCGCCGCTGTTGAGCCGCCAGGCGCCGCCGTGAGTCCATGGCGAATGCCGGTCGGCAGCGTCGATGCGGCGCTCGCGCGTTTCGCGGTCCAGCAGTGCGGCGACCGCCAGCGCGATAATCTCCATGCCGACCGGGGCCGGCGGCGGGAACAGGGTCTTCTCGTTGCGATCGATCAGCCCCGTGTCCAGATCAGCAGTGCGGAACGCTTCGGACTTGACCAGCCGCTGCAGGAACGCCACGTTGGTCGACAGTCCGACCACGTGATACGCCGCCAGCGCCTGCCGCATCCGCGCCAGCGCCTCGTCCCGGTCCTTGCCCCAGACGATCAGCTTGGCGATCATCGGGTCGTAGTACGGGCTGATGGTGTCGCCCTCGCGCACGCCGGCATCGATGCGGATGCCCGCCGGGCCATGGGCGTCCTCGCCGCGCATGAACTGCACCGCCGGCGGCGTGCGCAGGAAGCGCAGCGTGCCGGTGGAGGGCAGGAACTGCTTGTCGGGGTTCTCGGCGTAGATGCGCGCCTCCAGCGCGTGGCCGTCGATGCGCAGTTGCTGCTGCGTCAGCGGCAGCGGCTCGCCGGCGGCGACGCGCAGTTGCCATTCGACCAGGTCCTGTCCGGTGATCATCTCGGTGACCGGATGCTCGACCTGCAGGCGCGTGTTCATCTCCATGAAGTAGAAAGAGCCGTCCTGGTTGGCGATGAACTCTACCGTGCCGGCGCCGACATAGCCCACCGCCTTGGCGGCGGCCACGGCGGCCTCGCCCATAGCGCGGCGGCGCTCCTGGGTCATGCCCGGCGCGGGCGCCTCTTCCAGCACCTTCTGATGCCGGCGCTGCACCGAACAGTCGCGCTCGAACAGGTAGACGCAGTTGCCGTGGGTGTCGGCAAATACCTGGATCTCGATATGGCGCGGGCGCGTCAGGTACTTCTCGACCAGCACCTTGTCGTCGCCGAAGCTGGCGCTGGCCTCGCGCTTGACCGACGCCAGCGCGGCCTCGAAGCCATCGCCCGACTCGACCACGCGCATGCCCTTGCCGCCGCCGCCCGCGCTGGCCTTGAGCAGCACCGGGTAGCCGATGCGGTCGGCCTCGCGGCGCAGCAGCGCCGGGTCCTGGTCTTCGCCGTGGTAGCCGGGCACCAGCGGCACCGAGGCCTTTTCCATCAGCTGCTTGGCCGCGCTCTTGCTGCCCATCGCGTGGATCGCGGAGGCCGGCGGGCCGATAAAGACCAGCCCCGCCGCGGCGCAGGCCTCGGCGAAGGCTTCGTTCTCGGACAGGAAGCCGTAGCCCGGGTGGATCGCCTGGGCGCCGGTCTCCTTCGCCATCTCGATGATGTGGTCGGCGCGCAGGTAGCTGTCGCGCGCGGCGGCGCCGCCGATATGGACGGCCTCGTCGCAGAAGGCGACGTGGCGGGCATCGGCGTCGGCATCCGAGTACACCGCGACGGTGCGGATGCCGAGCCGGCGGCAGGTAGCGGCCACGCGGCAGGCGATCTCGCCGCGGTTGGCAATCAGGATCTTGCTGAACATGGCTCCCTCCTTGTTATGCCGTTATCGGCATCTTACGGCGGGGAGGTGTCCAATGGGTTAATTCCGCGTCGCTATCTCACGTAACCTTGCCGCGAGACCATCCCGCTCAACTACCCCGCGTAACCCTCCGCGCGGATGTCGAGCCGGGCCAGCAGGGCGCGGTCGCGATCTGCCTGCGGGTTGCCGGTGGTCAGCAGCTTTTCGCCGTAGAAGATGGAATTGGCGCCGGCCATGAAGCACAGCGCCTGCAGCGCCTCGTCCATGGCTTCCCGGCCGGCCGACAGGCGCACCATCGCTCCGGGCATGGTGATGCGGGCCACCGCGATGGTGCGGACGAATTCGAACGGGTCCAGCGCCTCGGTGCCGGCCAGCGGCGTGCCTTCGACCTGGACCAGGTTGTTAATGGGCACCGACTCCGGGTACGGGTCCATGTTGGCCAGCTGCGCGATCAGGCCGGCGCGCGCCTCGCGCGATTCGCCCATGCCGACGATGCCGCCGCAGCAGACGTTGATGCCGGCGTCGCGCACATGGCCGATGGTGTCGAGCCGGTCCTGGTAGGTGCGCGTGGTGATGATCTTGCCGTAGAACTCGGGCGAGGTATCCAGGTTGTGGTTGTAGTAGTCCAGCCCGGCTTCCTTTAGCTGCTGCGCCTGCTCGGCCTTGAGCATGCCCAGCGTGACGCAGGTCTCCAGGCCCATCGCCTTGACCTCGCGCACCATGTCCATCACCGGCTCGAGGTGGCGGTCCTTGGGGCTGCGCCAGGCGGCGCCCATGCAGAAACGCGTGGCGCCGTTGGCCTTGGCGGCGCGCGCGGCGTCGAGCACCTCGTCCAGCGCCATCAGTTTCTCGGCCTTGACGCCGGCGTCGTGGTGCGCGCTTTGCGGGCAGTAGCCGCAATCCTCTTCGCAGCCGCCGGTCTTGATCGACAGCAGAGTCGAGAGCTGCACGGTGTTGGCGTCGAAATTCTCGCGATGCACCTGCTGGGCGCGGAACAGCAAGTCGTTGAACGGCAGCGCGAACAGCGCGGCAACGTCGTCGACGCGCCATTTGGCGTCGTCGGGCAATGCATGCTGGCGGGCAGTCTGGCGCAGCGATTCGGCGGAGATGGTGGTAACGGTGTGGGCTTGGGTCATGTTGTTTTCAGTCGGATTGTGGTTCAGGCGGCGAGGCCGGCGGCCTCGGCCCGGGATCTGGCGGTGGCGGCGAACAGCGGCGCGAGGTCGAGGCGCCCTGCTGAGGCGGCGGGGTCGAGTTGCCACGGCAGCTCGCCCAGGCACGGCGCGTCCAGCGATGCATGCAGCGTGGCGATGTTCTCGTCGGCCAGCAGCAGGTCGGGGTCGACCCGGTTGGCGATCCAGCCGGCCAGCACCAGGCCGCGCGCGCGGATCGCTTCGGCGGTCAGCACGGCGTGGTTGAGGCAGCCGAGGCGGATGCCGACCACCATCACCACCGGCAGGCCCAGCATCACGGCCAGGTCGGCGGTGCTCCAGCGCACCGCGCCGGCATCCAGCGGGACGTGGAAGCCGCCCACGCCCTCCACCACCACAGCGTCGGCCTGCCGGCGCAGCGCGTCGAAGGCAGCGCGGATCGGCGCGCGGGTGATGCGCACCCCTTCCCGCGCCGCGGCCAGATGCGGCGAGCACGGTGTGCGCAGCAGGAACGGGCAGGTATGGCCGAGCGGCACCGTCACCGAACTGGCGGCGCGCAGCTGCGCCACGTCGTCGTTGTGCCAGTGGCCATCGCGCCATTCGCTGCCGCTGGCGACGGGCTTCATGCCCGCGCTGCGGTAGCCGGCGCCCTTCAACGCATGCAGCAGCGTGGCGCTGGCGTGGGTCTTGCCGACGCCGGTATCAGTACCGGTGACGAAGCAGGCGAAATTGCGCGGCGCGGTCATGCAGCCTCCTTGCGCGGCATCGCCTCGGACAGCGCGTCGAGCAGCCGTTGCACATCGGCCTCGTCGTGCGCGGCGCACAGCGTGATGCGCAGCCGCGCGGTGCCTTCCGGCACGGTCGGCGGCCGGATCGCGCCGACGCGGATGCCGCCGGTTTCCAGCGCCGCCGACAGCGCCAGCGACGCGGCGTTATCGCCGATGATCAGCGGCTGGATCGCGGTCTGGCTCTCGCCCAGCGACCAACCCGCGCTGGCCGCCAGCCGCGCCAGGCCTTCGCGCAGCAGCGCGATGCAGCGCGCCAGTTGCGCGCGGCGTTGCCGGCCTTCCTCGCCTTCGATGATCGCCAGGCTGGCCAGCAGCGCATGCGCTACCGCCGGCGGCGCGGCCGTGGTGTAGATGTATGGCCGCGCGGTGTTGACCAGGTGCTCGATCACGGTCTCGTGCGCGGCGACGAACGCGCCCGCCACGCCGGCGGCCTTGCCGAGCGTGCCGATGTAGATAAAGCGCTCGGACGACAGCCCCAGCGCTTCCAGCACGCCGTGGCCCTGCTCGCCCAGCACGCCGAAGCCATGCGCGTCATCGACGATGATCCACGCGTCGTAGCGCTCCGCCAGTGCCAGCAGCTCGCGCAGCGGCGCGACGTTGCCGTCCATGCTGAACACGCTGTCGGTGACGATCAGCTTGCGCTCGCTGGTGCTCGCCGCCAGCAGCGCTTCCAGCGCGACGGTGTCGCAATGCGGGTAGCGCTGCACGTCGGCGCGCGCCAGCCGGGCGCCGTCGATCAGCGAGGCATGGTTGAGCGATTCGCAGAACAGCGTCGCGCCCGCCGTGCCCAGCGCGGTCAGCACCGCCATGTTGGCCATGTAGCCGGTGCAGAAATACAGCGTCTGCGCATGCGGGATTTGCGGCGCGAACCAGCGTGCCAGTTCCTCCTCCAGCTGCGCATGCGCCAGCGAATGGCCGCTGACCAGGTGCGAAGCGCCGCTGCCGGCGCCGTAGCGGTGCGCGCCTTCCGCCAGCGCGGCGATCACCTCCGGGTGGTTGGCCAGTCCGAGGTAATCGTTGCTGCAGAAAGTCAGCAGCGGCTGTGGCTGCGCATCGGCGGCACCCACGGCCTGGTGCGGCGCGCACGCGGTATGGGCGATGCGGCGGCGGCGCGTCAGCGCCAGTTGCTGGCGCTGTGCGGCGGCCTGTTTCAGTTGTTCAAGCAGCATGGCGGACCTCCGCGCCGGTGGTGACATCGTCGAGCGTGGCCAGCAATTGCTGGCCCAGCCAGCTTGCCTGCGCGGCATCGAAGACATAGGGCGGCAGCACGTACAGCGTGTTGCCGATGGGGCGCACCAGCAGCTCGCGCGCGCGCGCGGCATGGTGGAAGCGCGATGAGAAATCGGCGCCGGCCACGTCGTCGCGCACATCGGCGGCCCAGACCAGGCCGCGCTGGCGCACGTGCTGCAGGCGCGCGTCGGCGGCCAGCGGCGCCATCGCGTCGGCCAGCCAGCGGGCGCGCTCGCGGTTCTGACCGATCACGTTGTCCTGCTCAAACAGGTCGAGCGTGGCCAGCGCGGCGCGGCAGGCCAGCGGGTTGCCGGTGTATGAGTGCGAATGCAGGAAGCTGCGCGCCAGTTCGTCGGCAACAAAGGCGCGCTGGATTTCCGGGCGCGACAGCACCAGCGACAGCGGCAGGTAGCCGCCGCTGATGCCCTTGGACAGGCACAGGAAATCGGGCCACGCATGCGCGGGCAGCGGCGTCTCGGCCGCGGCTTCGCCGCGCGACTGCTCCCATGCGAAGAAGGTCCCGGTGCGGCCGCAGCCGACCGCGATCTCGTCGGCGATCAGGTGGATCCGGTAGCGATCGCACAGCGCGCGCGCGCCGTCGAGGTAGGACGGGTCATGCATCGCCATGCCGGCGGCGCCCTGCACCAGCGGCTCGACGATCAGCGCGGCGATCTGGCCGGCGCGCTCGCGCAGCAGCGTTTCCAGCTCCGCCAGCGCGCGCGCGGCCACGTCGGCGGCCGATTCGCCGCGCAAGGCCTGGCGCGCGTCGGGCGACATCACCACGTGGGCGCGGCGGATCAGCGGGTCGTAGGCGTCGCGGAAGATCTCCACGTCGGTCACCGCGAGCGCGCCCACGGTCTCGCCGTGGTAGCCGTTGCGCAGGCAGACGAACTCCCGCTTGGCCGGCAGTCCGGTGTTGCGCCAGTAGTGGAAGCTCATCTTCAGCGCGATCTCGACCGCCGAGGCGCCATCCGAGGCGTAGAACACATTGCCGAGCGCGCCGCCGCTCAGCGCGGACAGGCGCTCGGCCAGCTCCACCGCGGGGGCATGCGTGCAGCCGGCGAGCATCACATGCTCGAGCGTCTCCAGCTGGCTCGCCAGCGCGGCGTTGATGCGCGGGTTGGCGTGGCCGAACAGGTTGACCCACCACGAGCTGGTGGCGTCGAAATAGCGGCGGCTGTCGGCATCGAACAGCCACGGGCCTTCGCCGCGCACGATCGCCAGCGGCAGGGCGTCGTCATCGGGGCGCAGGCGGGTGCAGGGGTGCCAGACCGCGTTGCGGCTGCGCTGGCCCAGCGACTGCGCGCCGCCTGGGGAAAGGGACAGGTGATCCAAGGTAGCCCTCCTTTGTTGACCGCCCGGGTGTCTGGCGCTGCCGGCTGGACCGGGTACGCGACGTTGGCGGACGGGTTGGGAGGGTCATGTTAGGGATGTCTCCTTGGGGTTGGCAATGTTGCCGAATTTCTTGATTTGGGGGTGGTTTAACAGGAATTAGAGGATGTTATCGGGATGAAGCACCAGTCTTGCGCTTAGCGTGCCGCGATCTCCACGCAAAATTCGGCGAGCTTTTTTTCGGAGCTGCAAGCTTCCGGTGTGCTGCAACGTGGCTCCCCTCTCCCGCACGCGGGAGAGGGGCGCAAACACTCGGTTGGATTAAAGCCTCAGGCCGGCCGCCACGACGGCGACCGCTTTTCCAGGAACGACCGCACCCCTTCCTTCCCTTCCTCCGACGCGCGGATCTTCGCGATCCGGTCAGCCGTATCCGCCAGCAGGTCGTCATCGATCATCCGCCCCGCGATTTCCTGCACCAGGCGCTTGCTCTCGCGCACGGCGTTCGGGCTGTTGCCGACCAGCGCGGCCGCCAGCTCGGCCACCTTGGCGTCGAGCGCTTCGGCCGGAACCACCGCGTGCACGAAGCCGAGCCGCAGCGCCTCGGCCGAGTCGAAGCGCTCGGCGGTGATGAAGTAGCGGCGCGCCGCCTGCTCGCCCATGGCGCGGATCACGTAGGGGCTGATGGTGGCGGGCAGCAGCCCCAGGCGCGCCTCGGACAGGCAGAAATGCGCGTGCTCGGCGGCGACCGCGATATCGCACGCGGCAACCAGCCCCATGCCGCCGGCATAGGTGTCGCCCTGGATGCGCGCGATCACCGGGCGCGGGCACGACCACACCGTATGCAGCATCTGCGCCAGCGTCAGCGCATCGGCACGGTTCTGGTCATCGGAGTAGCCGGCCATCTTCTTCATCCAGTTCAGGTCGGCGCCTGCGCAGAAGGCCGGGCCATTGCCGGCCAGCACGATGGCGCGCACCTCGTCCATGTCGCCGAGCGCGCGGAAGGCGCCGGTGACTTCGGCGATCACGGTCTCGTTGAAGGCATTGCGCACGTCGGGCCGGTTCAGCGTCACGGTGGCGACGTGGTTGGCGATATTGACGGTGAGGGTGGTGAATTCCATGGTTCGCTCCGTTGGCGGATGTCTGAATGATTGGCGGATGCGGCTCAGGAGCCGGTCTCGAACGGCAGGCCGAGCGAGTGGAAAAATGCGGCGACCTCGGGCAGCCACAGCGGGATGCCTTCGCGCGCGCTGAACAGCCGGTGCGAGTCGTTGCCGAAGTCGCCCACGTCGACCAGCCAGGCCCTGGCCGCTTCTCCCTTGGCCTGCGCCTTGTATGCGTTGAACATGCGGCCGGGCAATGGCACCGGCCAGTAGCTGTCATTGTCGCCGTACACCCACAGCGACGGGTAGCGCGCGGAGCTGCCATAGCTCGCGAAGGCGTCGACCAGCCGGTCTTCCCAGTCCGCGCAATTCAGGTTGCGCAGCCCGCCGGCAAAGTTGACCACGCCACGCACGCCGGGATAGCCGATGGTGCTGAAGGCCATCGTGGTCAGCCCGCCGTGCGATTGCCCGATCACCACGATGCGCTCCATGTCGATATAGGGCAGCGTGGCCATGTAGTCGAGCGCGGCCACCACGTCGTCGGCCTGCATCATGCCGTTGGCCTCGATGTCGCAGCTGCCGCCCACGTAGGCGCCGCCCGAGCGCGCAAAACCCTGCCGCATCGGCAGCACCACCGCGTAGCCGCGGCGCAGGAACTCGGCGCTCTGCGCCGCGAAGCGCGCGCGCCCCTGCATGAAAGGCCGGCCCGGCGCCTTGCCGTGGTTGATCACCACCAGCGGGAACGGCCCTTCTCCCGGCGGCTTGAACACCGTCGCTTCCAGGTCGATGCGCGACGGTATCGCGGCCTTGGGCAGCATCACCACCTGCTCGGTGAAACGCATGCGCGGCGTGGCCTGCCCGGTGCCGGCCCCGGTCTGCGCCGGCGCCGGCAGCGCCGGCAGCAAGGCCAGCACCGTGGCAAGGCAGGAAAGCAGACGGGTCACGCAACGCATGGAAGTAGCAGCCAAAAAACCGATGAAACCGATGAAGCCATGAAACCAGTAAAGCAGACAGCGACGATGCCGTGACGGCGCTACATACGGAACACGCCGAATTTCATGTCTTCGATCGGCGCGTTCAGGCTGGCCGACAGGCCCAGCCCCAGCACCGTGCGCGTCTGCGCGGGATCGATCACGCCGTCGTCCCACAGCCGCGCGCTGGCGTAGTACGGGTGGCCCTGGTGCTCGTACTGGTCGCGGATCGGCTGCTTGAACGCATCCTCTTCTTCCGCGCTCCACTTGCCGCCTTTCGCTTCGATACCATCGCGGCGCACCGTCGCCAGCACGCTCGCCGCCTGCTCGCCGCCCATCACCGAGATGCGCGCGTTCGGCCACATCCACAGGAAGCGCGGCGAATAGGCACGCCCGCACATGCCGTAGTTGCCGGCCCCGAACGAGCCGCCGATGATCACCGTGAACTTGGGCACCTGCGCCGTCGCCACCGCGGTCACCATCTTGGCGCCATTGCGGGCGATGCCTTCGTTCTCGTACTTGCGCCCCACCATGAAGCCGGTGATGTTCTGCAGGAACACCAGCGGGATCTTGCGCTGGCAGCACAGCTCGATAAAGTGCGCGCCCTTCAGCGCCGACTCCGAGAACAGGATGCCGTTGTTGGCGACGATGCCGACCGGGTAGCCCCAGATGCGCGCAAAGCCGCACACCAGCGTGGTGCCGTAGCGCGCCTTGAATTCGTCGAACTCGGAGCCGTCGACGATGCGCGCGATTACCTCGCGCACGTCATAGGGCTTGCGCGTGTCGGTGGGGATCACGCCATACAGTTCTTCCACCGGGTACAGCGGCTCGACCGGCTCGTGCAGGCGGATCTGGTCCGGCTTGCGGCGGTTCAGGTGCTGCACGATATTGCGCGCCAGGCTCAGCGCGTGGTGGTCGTTCTGCGCGAAGTAGTCGGCCACGCCGGACAGGCGCGTATGCACGTCGGCGCCGCCCAGGTCC